>JAKAKE010000178.1 GCA_021824625.1 Bacteroidota bacterium
CAATAATCTCACCGGATAAAACAATTATGGCAACAGGTTGTGTTGACGGATTAGTACGTATTATGGAATTCAATACAGGTATTATAGCCGATACTTTAAGCGGGCATACTGGTCAAATTAGAACTCTCGATTTCAAACCTGATGGTTCGGTAATACTCTCAGGTTCACTCGATGGTACAATGAGGCAATGGTATGTAACAAGCGGCATTGATGCAACAATTCCTATAAATCATGGGGCCCAGGTTCTTTCATGCGGTTATTCTTCAACCGCTGATACAATCATATCGGCAGGACGGGATGGTTCAATTAAACTTTGGAAGAATTATAAATCTCATCATTATGAAGATACATTGGATTGTGTTGTTAAATACCCGCTAAAAGTAAGTGTTCCGGATTTATATACAAAAACAGGGGATTTTTTTAGTATTCAACTGTTGGCTGAAAGCCTTAAAGATATTCCAAATCCTGATGAAAAGATTATTGATTTCAAATTAAAACTCGAATACCCTGCCCGGTTAATGGATTTCAGAGACTCTTTATATTCTTCAAATACAATGAATCCTCTGGATACTGCTGTAATCAATATTAGTTCGCGGCAGCTTTCAGATACATTGGCAAATTTTCTTGCAATTGCATTATTCAGTTCTGCTAACAATGGTGGATTAAACATATTGGATTTTGTTATAACTAACAGCAGTGATTTTTATATTGAGAAAGATGGCGGTACAATTACTTTATCATCATCTTGCGAAGGAAATACTTCAAGAGAAATACAATTCTTGAATTCGGCACTGGCGCTGGAAGTATTCCCACAACCTGCTGAATCTGAATTTTCAATTAAAATGAATTTAATTGAAAAGGGGAATCATGTTATTCAGATTTGTGATATAAATGGGAATTTTGTCAGCGAGATTAACTATTTGAATAATTCTGCCGGGAATCATACTGTTAAATTTAATACTCAATTAATGCAACCAGGGTATTATAGTATAATATTGAAAGCACCTTCTGAAATTAAGATAAAATATGTTTTGATAATTAGGTAATTTAATAAAAAATTATAATATTAGTAGAACAAGATACATGCAATTGCGGGGGTATTATTTTAAATAGTGAAAAATTAGTACAATGATGATTGAGAATTAAGATAAAAAAAATGATTTCACTATTTACTTATAACAAAAAATAAAAAACTTAAAGATGATAAGACTAAAAATAATTGTTATTATAATTTTTTTTCCGATACTGAATATGCCGCTCAAACCACAAACAATGGGCGATTTCAGGGAGATAATACCTTTGCCGTCCAAAGACACTTTGGTTATTGACAGAGGGCTTGGCGATTGGTGGTTCGGTGCGAATATCGGAGTTAACGCAAACTACTATTTTAATAGATTGAGAATGCCATTGGATTCTTCTTTATATGACCCATCTATACCACCTGAATATAGAGATTCAATGATTAATTATCCTGGCGGTTTTGGTACCGGTTTTTACGCTGGTTTATTTGCTGAATGGAATCCCAAGGGTTCGGATTGGGGTGTTTCACTATCATTGTTACTACATGATTTCAGAAGCGGCATTGCTGAAACTCCAGCAAGCAAAGACACAACCAAAGAATCATATGAAGCAATAACAGAATTTAGTTATGTTTCAGTCTCTCCTTCAGCAAGATATAATTTTCCAATTGTCGGATTATATTCTTTTGGCGGCTTTGACTTAGATTTTATTACAGGTTCAAAACTTATAAATCGCTTCAAATTTAAAAATTCAGGAAATATTGACTATGATAAGAAAAATGTAATATCTCCACAAAAATTCAGGTTAGGATTTCATCTTGGAATCGCTTATGAATTTCTCGTAGCTGATATCAATCATAAATACAGATTATTGTTTAGTCCATATCTATCACTGAATGGAGGGACAAGCGTTATTTCTGATTCCGGTTCATCAAGAAACACATTGTTTGCCAGAATCGGATTGATAATTAAGCTTGGGCCGGATGAAGTGAAAAAGGATACCTTGGCATTTAATCCGGATTATAAACCTCCGCCGGATGCTTATGCAAATGCAAATAGAGAGAACGGGCCGTTTTTCGGAGGATTTGAAGAATCTCTTCTGGCTTATGAAGCAACACCTGTGGAACGTTCACAGGTCAGTGAAGAGGTTGCTGAAAAATCAACAATTGATGTCGTTGAAAAGGTCACATCATCTACAGAGCCTCAGAGAAAGATTACAATCAGGGCAGGACAGCGGAAGACTTACTTCTTTCCAAGTTCTGCCGCAACTTCGCTTACAGGGGATACCAGGGAGTATTTAGACAATGTAGCTGAATTTCTGAAAGCTAACCCCAGCTCGACAGTTCGTATTGTCGGACATTCTGATGACCAGGGGACATTTTCGCAGAATCAGAAACGCTCGGAAGATAGAGCCAAACAAGTGGTTCAGTATCTTGTCAGCAAGGGCATTGCATCGGGCAGGTTATTCCCGAGAGGAGACGGAGCCAGAGTTCCTGTGGGGGATAACAGGTCAGAAGACGGTAGAAAAAGAAACAGAAGGGTTGAAATTTTAATAGTTCAATGATTAATGAAAATAAAATGATTAGATTTGAATTATTGGTGTAGTATATTTTGATTTAAACATTACAATTTAAAATTTCACTTATTATTTTTTATTAATTATAAGTTTTACATTTGTTAGGTATGAATATGAGCACAGAGAATAATCCGATTTGTTTAATTGAGGATAATAAAGCCATAAGAAAAATGTTTGGCATATTATTGAATAAAACAGGATATCAAATTCAGGAATTTGAGGATGGTAAAACGGCTATCGAGTGGATAAATAATAATACTGCAAAGTGTATTATTGTTGATATATTACTACCGGATATGAACGGCACAGAAATAATGAGTGTAATCAGAAAACTTCCCGGTGGCGATAAGATTCCAATAATTGCTGTTACAGGGTTTGCACATCCTTCGGACAGGGAAAAGTACCTGGCTATGGGTTTTGATGATTATATATCAAAACCTGTTGATACGACAACCTTTGCAAATTTAGTCAAACAGATAATTGAAAATAAATCAGGGAAGTAGGGACAGAGCATTGTTCTGTCCCTGCATTTAATTGTAACAAATAATTATTAACATATATTTGAAGAGATATGTCAAAAGTTCAAAATCTTACAGAAACATCATATGAATCAATATTAAAGCAAGCTTCTTCTCAAAGAAAGTTGGTTTTCGATTTTAAGAAAACCTATCCTGCTTTTATAGTGCTTATTTTATTTCTTTTATTGAGTGCCTTCATTTGGATTTTTGTTGCTGATAAAGTTCAATCTGATAAAACTGTGGCATTTGATAAAGCAAACAGCTCTGTGATGTCACGTGTCGAGCTTAAAGTCCAGAATTCGTACCAGGTTTTGCAGTCAATGAGAGGATTATATGATAACCTTGTCCAGGTTGTCAGGGATTATTTTGTTCTATATGGTTCAGTTCCGGTAAAAACTTATCCTTCAATCATCAGCCTGATGTATGTACCAAAGATAGACAGCTCACTGCTTGCAGAACATATACATTTCACTCAGTCACAGGGATTGTATGATTATAAGGTTTATCCCGTTGGTAACAGGGAGTATTATATGCCTGCTGCATTTGTTGTTCCATCAGAAAAGAATATGCACATAAGCGGTTACGATTTTGCCACAAATCAAATTACATTTGATGCTATATCAAAAGCCCAAAAGTTAAATAAAATGGTTGCAACACCGGTTTTCAAATTTATCAGAAAAGATACGAATGAAATTTTTCTTATTTCGCCAATTGTACATAAGAAGGGAAGCCTTGGAGCTTTTGGATATAATACCGATTTTTTTGAAGGTGTTGTAATCCTTGAACTGAATGCTAAAGAATTTTTTGCAGATGCATTGAGGGACGAAGTACCAAGTGATACAAGTATAATTTATGAGTTTATTGACAAAGACAATAGCGGTAAAAAAACAACAATTTATGAATCAAAAAATATTGGATTATTAAAGTCGGGCTATTCCCCTGAATTAGTATCTGAAAAAATTCTAAAGATAGCGGACAGGGACATTAAGGTAAAATTTTCAACTATACCTCATTTTGGGGGGCAGTTCCAGCAATTTTTGCCATTGTTATCTTTCATAATTTCATTGATACTAAGTTTTGTATTATTCGGATTCGTACTTGTTACGACAACCCGGAAGGCAACAGCAATTGACCTGGCAGAAAGGATGACACGTTCACAGAGGAGAATTCTCGACACATCGAATGATATAATTGCAGTAATGGATTTAAATGGAAACTGGAAATCAATGAATCCGGCATCTGCAATTATTTTTGGTTATCAGCCGAATGAAATGATTGGAAATTCAATAAATGCTTTATGTGAAAATACACCTGAATTACAGGATATGTTCGATTCAATACCTGATTTAAAAGATGACTTTACAACAAGGTTCGATTTATTAATGACTACAAGGGATGCCGGTGATAAGTGGATAAATTTCAGTTTCACGGTATCTAAGAAAGATGCATTGATATATGCAATAGGCAGAGACGTTACATTAGAAAAACTTGCAGAAGAAGAAGCAAAAGTCAGGACAAAACAAATTCAGGTAGTAGAGCAGTACACACGTGAAACCAATGAAACAAGGAATTATTTTATTATAAAATTAAGTCACAAACTTCGCAACTCAATTACTTCAATAATAGGCTACATACAATTATTAACACAGAAGGCGTATGATAATCAGGAAGAGCATGATAGTTATCTTCAACTTGCTAATGAAAGTTCAGAGGATTTGTTTTCATTTACATCAGACCTGATAGAGGTCGTCAAAGGTGACCAATCCGGCAAGGATATAGCACGTGTGTCATTATTTTTTGTTCTTAATTCTGCAATCGAGAAATATCAGGAATTTATATCTTCGGACATGACTGTTAACTTTAATTTATCTGATGATGTAAAAAGTTCAACTGCAGTAGTAAATGTTAATCTGCTATCAGACACATTTGTGAATTTATTCAAAACACTTTCGCCCAATTCCCCGAAGGTTAATTTCCAGGTATCATCCTCAGAAAATACTTATGAAGGTTTAACTGATATTCAGATAATTTGTGATTCAAATCAATTGTTGAATGAGATGATTACATTGTATAAGGAATTCAAGGATTCAATATTTGAAGCTTTAAAAGATGATAAGAATGAAATCTTATTTAACCTGGCAGTAGCGGCTTCAAATATTAGGATTTTAAACGGTACGATGACAATTGATGCGATTGAACCTGATAAAATGAATATCGTTCAGATAACATTACCATTGAACGAAGTTAAAATTTAGAACCGGAAATTATTTCGTATTAAAAAACGCAGGACACGGGATGTTGGGTTCCAACATTAAAAATATGAAAATTAATTTATAAAATTCCGTATGCTTATTCGGCTTTCATTATTATAAATTTTATTATTCATTTTTTTTGTAATTCATAATTTATTTTGGAGGTTGTATGTCAGATAGTACGGAGCAGAATTATCAGCCGCAAAACACTATGATTGAAGCAGCATTCAATGCCCTAATTATTAAAATGAGTAAGGATATGAATTTCCTTGGTATTTTTTTGATAATCGGAGGTGCGTTTTCATGTTTGTTTATTATATATGCAGTTGTCGGAATACCTGCAATCTTTGCCGGTATCAGATTAAGGGAGTCAGCTGAGTCTTTCAAAAATTATTCATATAATAATGACCTGATTTATCTGCATCAGGCAATTGAAAAACAATCAAGATATTTTTTCATTTATAAAATTTTAGCAATTGTTTATTTAGTTTTGATATCAATCGCAATATTAATATTTATAATTGTAATATTAGCAGGCAGTACGGCTATTATTAATAATTATTAAAAAATTGATACCGACTATCGGCATTTTTTAAAAAAAAACTTGTTTATATTGTATTAAAGATACTTATATTGCATAGGAAAAATAATTTCATCTAAGTTTATAAAATATGGCATGAGTTATACTGATTACATAGAAGATTTTAATGATGTACCCAATCCTGATGATATGGAACAACAACTCCTTAGTATCACCCATGCAATTAAAAATGGCAAGCTGAATAAAAGCACGGTTCCCGAACCGGAGCAGCTTGAAGTTTTGGTTGACTACTGCATTGATAAAGAAAAGTACCCTATTGCTCTTGAACTTTGCAAGCTATGGATTGAATTCGAACCGTATTCTACAGATGCACTTCTGAAAATGAGCATGATTACAAATAATATGGAAAACTATGAGGAAGCATTGGAAATTTTGGATAAGATTCTTTCTCTTAATCCTAATGACACAGAAGCTTTATTTCATAAATCAGTAACATTGAATCAACTTCATAGAACTAATGAAGCTCTGAAGTGCCTTGAAGATGCTATGATATATGAACCGGGAAATGAAGACCTTCTGTTTCAAAAAGCTTATATTATGCAATCTGCAAGGAAATACAAAGAGGCAATAAAGATTTATTTATTATTACTTGGCAGCTCAGATTTGAAAAAAGATTGTCAACAGGAACTTGCATTCTGTTATCATTCGGTTTCCGATTATGAAAATGCTTTGAGATTTTATGAATTATCAATAAATGAATCACCATTTGATTATGCTTTATGGCATAATAAGGGTGTGATTCTGCATACACTCGAGAAATATCATCAGGCAATTGAATGTTTTGATATGGTGCTTGCTATCAGGAAGGATTTTTTCCTTGCATACCATAATAAAGGAAATTCCCTTGCCAGCCTTGGCAAGGTGAAGGAAGCCATTGAAAGTTATCAGGAAGCACTGGTACTTGACCCTATGGATGTAGATACATTGCACAACTTAGGAAGTATATACGGAGACCTTGGATATTATATTAAAGCCATTAATATTTTTACTACTGCATTAAATCTGGATCCAAAACATTACCAATCTTATTTCGGCAGAGGTATTTGTTATGATGCCCTGGAAGATTTTCTAAAAGCATTGGAAGACTATGACTCTGCAATTGAAATTCAGAAAAAGAATCCGGATATTTGGTATGCCAAGGGTGATTTGCTTTACAATCAGAGCAGGTTTTCAGATGCTATTGCATGTTATTACAAAGTCTCGGAATTGGAGCCGTTTAACGCCGAAGTATGGTATGATATCGGTATTACATATTTTGAAAATAATGAATTTACTCAAGCGAAATCAGCATTTGAAAACACAATTAAATTTGCACATGACTGGCCCGACGGGTATTATTGGCTGGCAAAAACTTATGCAAAGCTTGATTCTGTCAGACGTGCTGCTTTTTACTACGGAATAGCTCTTTACCTGAATCCATTGAAAGAAGCCGAGTATAAATATGACTTATCCTCGTTGATAAAAGATATAGACCTCAATGAATTCAGGCATTATGCAAAAATGTCATATTTTAAAATTAAAAACAGACATCATTCATCATAATTACATCCTAAAAAATGTAGGGGCATAAATTTCTCTACGTGCAATGGTTAGATTTAATAATTATCAATTTTCATTGAATTTTTAATGAATAATTATCAAGACAGTGAATAAAGTATTGACTTAGGGTATTATTGATAGAAGGATAAACTGGCAAATGTAACAGCCGATTTTGTTTCTGTTTCATTCCATTGATTATACTTAAGAAACCGGCTTTTTGATGGCGAAGCAATTTTGAGTAAAGTATAAATTGGGGATAAGCCGCAAATTTTTCTTGAATCGCCGCAATCTGCAATTTGTTTAAAAAAGCTGTCGGAATCGAGGTTTTCAAGTTTTTGTATTAACTGCATATCTTCCAATCTGAGTTTAGGTAGTTCAGGTTCAGCATCAAATTTATCATCAAATTTTCTTCCTATATGTGCTAAGTCAGCACTTGCGATATAAACAGCTTTTCTGTTTTTTCTCTTTATTATTGATTTTAATGTTTCGATGAATTGAATGAATTTATTATCAGTTGAGGGATTTTTATTATCGTTAATATATTTGTAAAAAGAACCTGTTAAAACAGGTAAAATCTTAAAATCCCTTTCAGCGAATAAATGTTGAAGGAGTACTACCTGTAATTCTACTGAATGTTCGTTCCTGTGAGTCATTTCATCAATAGAAGGTTTGTAAGGTAGTTCGGCAAGCAAATCATCAATTAATTCATTATCAGTTTTAGTAATGCCCAGTGGCGTAGCAAAATCTTTGCGGCTCAACATAAATAAATCAGAGTTGCCGTAATGTGCTGTACCGAATATTACAAACAAATCAGCATCTGAATCTTTTATTGCCTGATAGCCCGTTGAATATACTTCATGAGATAATTTTCCAATCCGAAAATCAATATGTGGTACTACAATTGCATTAGCTCCTTGCCTTATACCATTGGGATTGGCTGAGCTTAATAAAGCATCAATTTCAAATCTCAATGCTTCCGGTTCTTTGGAATAGGAATTTCCTGCACAAACCGGCTGCCTTACAGGAGAGGCTAAATATTCATCAATATCTTTTTTTATTTCATGAAATTTTGATGTATCGAGAAAACCGAGAACGTCAAGCACTTCGACAAGTTGTATAATTGGTTCATGATTGAATCCCGGCTGATTTTTAGAATCGAGAATCTCATAAAGATTCTTTAGCGTTGTTTCGCCATTAAAAAGTTGAAGCAAAGGCAAAAATTCAATAGGCAATTCAATAGGCTGAAGTGCATATTCTTTTGGGTCGTACAGAATAAAAAACTTTAAACCTTCAGCTTCAAATTCCTGATAAAGCAGGTCCTGTCTAAGCTGTGGTAAAATATAGTTTTCGTCCATGAAATTATTTGTCTTGATTTTGAAAGATTTCTGAAACTAATTTATTTATTTTTAACATAAAAGATTTAGATTTTTCTAATTTAAATTTAATCAACT
>JAKAKE010000230.1 GCA_021824625.1 Bacteroidota bacterium
TGGGAAACTCATGGAGCATTAAGTAATTTAAAAATATATATTTCATCGCAAATTGAAACCAATGTAACTGTTGAAGTAACCGGTAAAGGATATAAAAGACAACAAACCACAATCCCAAATGATATATTAGAATTTACATTGACACCTGCTTTAGGACAATGTTATAGAAAAACTGACAGACAGCCACCTCAACCAGATACAGTCTATCCAGGATATGGCATTCATGTCTTTTCTGATCAACCAATCATAGTATATGGACTATCAAATTATGAATACACAAGCGACAGTTATTTAGCATTGCCCTTATCATCTCTTGGTAAGGAATATGTTGTTGCATCGTGGCCAGATATATCAGATAATGGTATTCAATATATGACCTGCTATACCAGTATTGTATCCCCTTATGATGATAATATTGTTAGTTTTACTATGGGAGGAACACAATCATCGAAAACTGCAGGAGGTCAACTTCCCGGAGAAACAAGAAATTATAATTTATCAAAAGGTGATGTTTTATTAATAGGTAGTTTAGGAAATTTTGCCGATTTAACAGGGAGTCATATTAAATCAACAAAACCATTTAGTGTAATATCAAGTAATTTTTGCGCTTTTGTACCTGATGAAACCTCATATTGTGATTATATGTGTGAAATGGAATTACCTGTTTATACCTGGGGCAAACATTATTTTTATACACCAATTTTTGGAAGATTGAAAAATTCTATGATTAGGATTTTTTCAAAAGAACCAGGAACAAAATTATTCAGAGACGGAATGGAATTCGCTTACCTTGATAGTGCCTCAGGATTAGAAAACATGGGCTGGATAAGTATCAGGGCTGATGTTGGTGAACCACGACCAATTGTGTTTTCTGGTAATAAACCTATTTATGTTGAGCAATACAATTGCGGACAAAATGATGATAATATTGTTAGTGATCCATTTATGATGGCACTAACACCTTATGAACTATTTCAAAAGGAAATTACATTCAATACTCCTTGCATACGAGAAATTATTAGATTTTATCAAAATTATATAAATATTGTTTATAAAGCTTCAGAAAATGATAGTATTCCTGAAGATATGGAATTTGCAAATGTTCAAGGTGGGAAATTTGTTTGGAAAAAACTTTCTGATTTAGATCCAAAGCCAGGAGAAACCTTTAGATATCTTATAAGTGGGAAAAAATATTTTTGTAAAACAATTCTGTTACCTGGGAATGGTGTATATAAAATTAGGGCTAAAGAACCATTTGCAGCGTATGCTTATGGTTTTTCACCTTATGATTCTTATGGTCATCCTGCCAGTGTTTCCTTACTCGATTTATCTAAGAGTGATTTTTTACCGCCCAAACCAAGTTTTATAGATAAGTGCTATGATAATATTGTGAATGCCGCAGTCGAGGATTTACCAAATGATTCTACTAATAGGTCTAATCTTTCAATGATAATATTCCATTCAGATTCTTCTTATAATTACAATTTTAGTTATGATGAATTCATAGCAAGGGAAGATTATATGACAAATTGGAATGCATCTGTGATAGATAAATCGAAAGAAGCTAGAGCGATTATCACATTCGCCGATGCTGCAGGAAATGATACTACAATTGTTATTGAATATGAGCCAAAAGATGTGGTAATCAGCTCTGACTCCATGTTTTTTGGAAATAAAGAAATTGGTACGGATACAACAATCATAATGTTTGTTCATAATTATACAAATTCAGTTGTGAATATTGATTCTGTTTATTTAAAAAATAAAAACAATGGATTTGAAATATTAAATGTCACTCTGCCCGATACTTTACAACCGGGTGATACTTTGTTTTTCGATGTGAAATTCAATGCTACAGAAGAAGGTTTATTTTCAGATTCGATTGGAGTAGCAGGTGAATGTTTTTATAAAGAAAATTTAAGAGCCATAGTTTCTGTTTTATCTGTTACAACAGGAGTTGATTTTTCAATTATTACTGATGAATTTAATATATCACCCAATCCCTTTTCTTCTAACATCACCTTAGATATCCTTGGCAATAACAAACCAGTAACTATTATCATTTATGATATATTCTGTAGAACTGTTCTGACAAAGCAAATAGAGTTTACTGATTCACTTAACACTCAACACATAACACTCAACACTGAAAGCTTGCCGCAGGGCGTTTATTTTGTGAGAGTACAGGAAAGAGGAGGAACGAATGTAATATTTAAAGTGGAATGATAGAAAAATTATAATAAACTTTTAAATTGTTCAATTGAAAGACCGGAACCTTTTATTATTGAAGCCATAGTGTAAGCATTAATCGGATTAGCTCTTGGTAATGTTAAAATATGATCGCCATCTGTCATTGTTATATGTTTGCCCTGCCGTGCAATCCAAAATCCGGCTTTTTCGAAAGCATTGACTGCACGTTGGTGATTTATCCCCTGTAATTTAGGCATGTATTATACTTCAATCAATACTAATTTTTCATCTTTAACTAATTCATTTTTTACGGTTAGATATTCTTCTATAGCATCTTTGATGTTAGCCATTGCTTCCTCTTCCGTCTCTCCCTGTGAGGCACACCCCGGGAGGTCTTCGCACCATACAGCGTACCCTTCTTCGCTCTTCTTTATTTTTATTTTGTATTGCATTGAGTATCAGAATTATTAAACATCAATTTCGATAACGATAATATTAGGATATTATTATTGATTTTAATTAATTTTTATTGAAGAGACTCACTTCAATAGATCCTGAACCAAGTTCAGAATGACAAATAAAAAATATTATCAATTGTCAATTTTCAATTATCAATTCTTCAAATTAAAAATTAACAAGTTTTTCCAAATCTTTCAAAATCTTTTCAGCATTTGGCAGAATATCATTCTCGTAAATCGGTGAGTATGCAATATGAGAGTCTTTAGCCGCATGACGCATGACAGGTGCATCCAAATCCCTGAATGCTTCCTGGGTTATTGCAGCCGAAATCTCAGCACCAAAGCCCATTGTCAGCGTATCTTCATGAACAATCAAGAGACGGTTTGTTTTCTTTACAGATTCAAGCACAAGCTCTTTATCCCATGGAATAATAGTTCTCAAATCAATTAACTCAATCGTTTTTCCGGTTTTCTTTTCAAAATCTTTTATTGCATTTAGCGAATCTTTCACACCCATTCCATAAGTAACGATGGTAGCATCATTGCCTTCTTTCACAATTTTTCCTTTCCCGAAAGGAAGAAGATAATTCTCATCAGGTTCAATAGTAGTTGAATATGGAAGTCGGTACATACCTTTATGTTCGAGGAAAATCACAGGGTCCTGCAATCTGCATGCTGTTTTCAGCAATCCTTTTGCATCAGCCGCAGTGCTTGGGTAAGCCACCAATAATCCCGGAATATGTGAAAAGAATGCTTCTATGTTCTGTGAGTGATAAAGACCACCGTGAATATAACCACCCACAGCCACCCTGATAACAACCGGAGCCGAGAATCCCCCATTTGAACGGTAACGCATTGTCGCTATTTCATTTTTTATTTGCATAAATGCGGGCCAGATGTAATCACCAAATTGAATTTCAACGACAGGTTTGTAGCCTCTCACAGCCAAACCGAGAGCCACTCCTGCAATCGAGGCTTCTGCAAGAGGTGAGTTGAATACCCTGCCTTCTCCGAATGTTTTCGATAAGCCTTTAGTTGCTGTGAAAACTCCACCCTTGGGGTCAGCTATGTCTTGTCCGAATATCATCATTTTTGGATTATGCTTCATTTCCTCATGGAGAGCATGATTAACTGCATCAACAAGGACAGCATTATTTCCTTCTATTGGTTCAGAATTTGAATAATTCAGATTTCTTGATTCTAATGGTGCAAAAATATGTTTGGTTGAATCTTCGGGTATTTGGTCAGGGCGAGTGAAAGCCCAGTCTGCCGATTCATCAATTTCTTTTTTAATCTCAACTTCAATGACAGCAATTTCCTTTTCTTCAGCGATTTTATTTTGCAATAAATAACTTTTCAATTTCTGAATGCAGTCTTTTGTTTTTTTAGCAGATTCAAGTTCATCAGCAGGCCTGTATTTCTTTTGGTCATCGCTGGATGAGTGAGGCATTAATCGTTCGACCAATGCGTGTAGAAGAGCAGGGCCTTTCCCTGACCTGATATGAGCAATTGCCGATTTAGCCGCTTTGTACGATTCAAAAAAATCGGTGCCATCGAATGTAAGCATTTTCAAATTTGAATAACAGCAGAATGAATGGCCTACGGTATTGCCCATTGACTGATGTTCTCTCGGAACAGATATAGCATAACCATTGTCTTGGATGCAGAAAAGAACAGGTAATTTTTCACGTGAAGCCCAATTAACAGCTTCATAAAATTCCCCCTGGCTTGTTGTGCCTTCGCCTGATGAAACATAAGTTACTTCATCTGCTCCATTCTTTTTTGAGGCGAGGGCAGTTCCAACAGCATTGAGAAATTGAGTTCCTGTCGGAGATGAAGAAGTTGGAAGATTTAGTCTCGGATTTCCGTAATGCCCCGGCATTTGCCTTCCGCCAGATGACAGACACTCGGGTTTTCCGGCGGCAAGAAGGAAATACTCATTTGTCGTCATACCCATACCATAAGTAAAGGCGGCATCGCGGTAATATGTCCATCCCCAGTCCTTTCCTTTGTTCAAAGTAAAAGCAACAGCAGTTTGTACTGCTTCGTGTCCGCTGCATCCTATATGAAAAAATGATTTTCCCTGTTTCACCAATGTCAAATGCTTTTCATCAGAGTATCTGGCTCTGAGCATGGTTTTGAAAGCGTCCAGAATTACTTCCTTTGACAAATTGAGCTGAGTGTGATGAGGTTTGTTACCGTCAAAACTTATTGGCTCTACTGCACATCCGGGTCCCCTGTCTTGTGAACAGGATGACCCGACTTTTGATTCGGCTATTACCTGAAGCATAATTTGTTCGGAAGTTAAATCCTTATATATCTGTCTATCGTTTGATTTATTTTTTACTGCCATTATCAAAATTCTAAAAATAATTGGTATGATAAAACAAATTTACTATCTTGCTTTGAGAAATTTAATCTTTATGTTAACGATTAACAAAATGTTTTATGACATGGAAAAAAATATTAGGACAGAATAGAGTAAAAAATTTATTGCAGAAAGCAATAATGGAAAGTAAAATTCCCCATGCTTATTGTTTTTGGGGACAGGAAGGAATAGGTAAAGATGCTCTTGCAATTGAATTTGCAAAGGTAGTTAATTGCCGGTCTCCCATCAGGACAGAAGCAGGAATTGAAGCATGTGAAAACTGCCACTCATGCAAATCATCAAATTCCCTGCAACACAGAAATATTCATCTTATCTTCCCGATGCCTGCAGGAAAATCAGGCGATACAAAAAAAGATACTGTTTTAGAAAAATTAACAGAAGACCAGGTTGAGGAATATTATGAACAAATAAAGCTAAAATCCGAAAATCCTTATCATAAAATATCAATGTCTAATGCAAATCAGATAAGGATTGCTTCAATAAGGGAACTGAAGAAAAAGCTTGTATTAACCTCTTCGGGTGAAGGCAGGGTGTGTGTCATTGTCTTCAGAGCAGACGAGATGACAACCGAGGCTGCAAATGCTTTCCTCAAAACGCTGGAAGAGCCTCACGAAAATGTAACAATAATCATCACAACATCAAGGCAGGATGTGATTCTGCCAACTATTCTTTCCCGATGTCAGCAGGTAAGATGTGAACCTCTTAACAATGCTGATATATCACAAGCATTGCAGGATAGAAACAATGTTGCGAAACAAGATGCATCATTGATTTCCGCATTTGCTCAAGGTTCCTACACTCGCGCTGTCGAGTTCCTTGGTGAAGCTTTGCAGGAAATGAGGGAAAATGCTATTGAATTTTTACGCGCTATGCTTAAAAAGAAAGTTTATAGGATAGAGGTTGCAAGCCATATCGAGCAGTTAACAAAAAAACATGACAGGAGAGAAACAGAATTATTACTTTCTATGCTTTTACTATGGATGAGGGATGTCTCTAATTTTTCTAAAACAGGTAAAAAAGATAATTTAATCAACATAGATAAATATGAAATTTTACAAAAATTTACGTCAGGCTATCCAGCCAAAGATTACATAAAAGCAAGCGAAATGCTTGAAAAATCAATTAATCAACTCAGAAAAAATGTAGCACCGCAGCTGGTTTTGATGAGAACTGTCCTTGATTTGCGAAGATTATTCTTATTTAGTTAAATTTATTTATAATATTAGAATAAGCTAACATATTGAAAAAAAATTAGTTTAGGCAAGACAACAATCGGTTACAAAATTTTTTAATATGATAAATTTTAGATTGCTTGTTATTAATATTTTTATTATGTTGCATTCAAGATAAAAAGTTCTTTGATATTCTTACCAAGACAATTATGTCTTTCTCTTGTTAATTTGGTAATTATATGGATGATATATTAAATGATAAACAAAATTTATTCAAATATATATTTAATACAAAATATCCGGAGCTTCTGCCTCCGGGCAAAAGCGAATGTCCTTATCATCTTCTGACGGGACATGAAATAACCTTACTGGCACGGCATTATGAGCCTATCCTGAATGAAAAATTCAGGTGCGGTTTCCATGTGGCTTCACTCAAATATTGCAACCATCCCCAGATTGATTATTCCAATTTCTGTGAAGTTACTTTCAAATCAAAACGTAAGCAGTTGTATAAAAATAATCAAATGTTCGTTTTTTCAACCGGTACTTATGTTATCGTTGAAGTTGATAACGGCTCTGATATTGGCACTGTTACAGCCAGCGGGCATAATGCCGCCGAAAAACTTAAAGCCCAGTATAAAAATATTGAACCGCTTTATTCAATTCTTCGACTTGCAAATCTTGAAGACCTCGATAGGTTTTTGAGGAATACTGATGATGAATATATTGCAGTTAACAAGACAAAACATCTTGTTCACAAGCACAAACTTGAAATGAAGGTAACTGATGCCGAGTGGCAGTTCGACCGTCAGAGATTAACCGTTTATTTTGCTGCCCCGCAGCGAATTGATTTTCGTGAGCTTGTTAAAGACCTCGCAAGAACATTTAAAACAAGGATAGAGCTTCGCCAGATTAGCACTCGTGAAGAAGCGAAGCGTTTAGGAGGCGTAGGCTCATGCGGGAGGGATATATGCTGTGAATCCTTCGCATGTGAATTTTGTCATGTTACTCTCGACCATGCCCGAATTCAACAACTTTCCAACAATGTTACAAAGCTAAGCGGTTATTGCGGCAGGCTTAAATGCTGCCTGCTTTATGAGTATGACAGCTACAGCGAATCAACGAAAAAATTTCCGCCTATTAATTCAATAATTGAACTTGACGAAGGCAAAGGAAAAATTGTTAAGATTGATGTGTTCAGGGATGTTGTATATGTCCAGCTTGAAGCCAACAGTACATATAAAATTATTACGATTATTGAACTAAGTGAACTGTATAGGGCAGGCAGAATCAAGGTTCCCGCAAACACAGACCTGAAAGCATTATTCTGCGAAGACAATGGAGCCAGCATAGAAGAACTACAGGCACTTGAAGGGTGAGTTTTGAATTTTAAGTGTTGAGTGTTGGAAAAATATATATTCTTACCATATCGCATTTACAAGATGCTCGATTGCAGGCGGCTTCACATTGTAATCTATGGCTATAATATCGAAGCGGGATTCCACATCATTCAGTTTGTTGATATAATAATATCCTTCAGCAACACGGCGGAGGATTTTCTGTTTTTTTGGTGTTACCGATTCCAAAGGAGAGCCGTATTCGTTTGTATTCCGGGATTTAACTTCCACAAATACAAGTACGTTTCCATCTTTTGCGACAATGTCAATTTCGCCGATTCTCCCATAAATGAAATTTCGCTTGATTATTTTATAGCCTTTCCCGAGAAGCAATTCCACTGCTGTGTCCTCGGCTTCATTTCCTTTTTCGCGTGTGGATTTGAAAGGATTTTTATTTATAGGTTCTTGTTTATGACTCATTTGCCGTATAATAATTCTTAAACAAAATGAAACTGTCATACAGAATACTGAATCAAGTTCAGCACAAGTTTATTTCAGCATCCATAGGATTCTTTCTGTATTTATAATAAAATGGTTTCTGAACCAAGTTCAGAATGACAGCCCTAATCATCCATTACTTATTCTTCGGTTGATAATTTATGATGATTCTCATCTATAGGAACAGGATATTTACCCGTGAAGCAGGCTGTGCAGTAGCCAACTCCTTTATCCTGAGGCACCGACTCAAGCAGTTTTTCAATCGAAAGATAATGCATTGAATCCACACCTATTGCCTTTCCGATTTCTTCTTCGTTTTCGTAATCATTTGCGACTAACTCTTCGCGGCTGGGAAAGTCCATACCATAATGACATGGATGCTTAATCGGCGGAGATGTGATTCTCATGTGCAATTCTTTGGGACCTGCCTCGCGAATTAAATTGATTAAGGATTTTGATGTTGTGCCGCGCACTATCGAATCATCTATTACAACAACATTCCTGTTTTCAATCACACCTTTCACAGGATTGAATTTCACTTTGACCTTGAATTCGCGATTGTCTTGCCCGGGTGCTATGAATGTCCTGCCTACATAATGACTTCTAATCAAGCCGATTTCAAATACGGTTGGATTTGATTTTTTATTACTGACATTTACAAAACCGAGTGTGGCAGTGTTTCCGCTGTCAGGCACTGCAATCGCAGTAACTTTTTCTTCTCCGTCTCCTTTCACAGGGCTTTCTTCTGCAAGATTTTTCCCAAGCTTTCTTCTCACCTTGTCAACGTTATGATTGAAAATCTTGCTGTCGGGACGTGAGAAATAAATATATTCAAAAATGCAATGATGGGAAGTCGGAGTAAGGTCATCAATCTTATAAGATTCTATTTTTCCTGTTTCGAGTGTCTTGCGGTTAATCACAACCATCTCGTTATGCTCGAGCGACCTGATATACTCCGCACTTATTATATCAAACGCACATGTCTCGGATGCAACAACATAAGAATATTGTTCACCGACTTTCAGCCTGCCGATGCTGAGGGGCCTGAAACCATGCGGGTCGCGTGCGGCAATTAATGAATCTTCGGTAAGTATGATAAGTGAATAAGCCCCCTTTGCTGTTCGGAGTGCTTCACGTATTCTTTCGATGATTGATTTCTCTTTACTTCTTGCAATCAGGTGAAGGAACAATTCAGAATCGGATGTTGTCTGGAATATAGCTCCGTCATCCTGCAATTGTTTCCAGAGTGTATCAGTATTTGTCAGGTTCCCGTTATGTGAAATTGAAAGAATACCGCTGTTGTAACGCATTGTGAATGGCTGTATGTTAGCCCTCTTGGACGAACCGGTCGTCGAATACCTGTTATGCCCGATTGCAGAATCGCCTTTCAGAACATCTGTCAAAATATGCGGGTCGGAAAAAACATCCAGGACTAATCCTTCTCCGCGATTATATGCAAATCGTTTTTTGCCTGTTTTTTCATCGGGATAAAAAGTGGTGATACCTGCCGCTTCCTGCCCGCGATGCTGAAGTGCATGAAGTGCATAATAAGTCATTATCGAGGCTTGAGGGTGGTTGTAAACTCCGACTATTCCGCAATTACTGCGGGGTTTATCTAATTCATCCTTGAATTTGTTCATGTATTTTCTTAAAATTCATCCAAAAAAAAATACAAATTAAGAAATTTTTTCCCCCTTTTCTAAAGGGGGATTCAGGGGGATTATTGACCACACCACAATTGAAAGAATCCAAAGACGTTATAAAAACTAAAAAGTTTTGAGATATAAGAAAAACAGCGTAATTTTGTATTTCGATAAAGTCGTAATGTCATTCTAAACTTGTTCAAAATCCACTTGGCTGCTTGGCTATGGATTCCGCATCAAGTACGGAATAACAAATAGGAAAACATGGTCAGGTAGCTCAGTTGGTAGAGCAGTGGACTGAAAATCCACGTGTCGGCGGTTCAATTCCGTCCCTGACCACATAGAATTTTCAACTAAATAATTTGAAGTCAATAAGTTTATCGCTTGTTGACTTTTTTGTTTTTGACAGATTTTTTGACACTTTTTAAGAAAACGAGAATGGGACTATGTTTTTGGGGTGTATCATTAGGCTCGAAAATATCTCATTTTTAATGAATATACCTTTAAGTCTTTATCATTCAATATCACTCTATAATACATTGCATCAACTCATTATCATGCTCACTTCCTTTTTTTGAAGTTATTAGCTACAAGCTGTTATTATCAATAAAATACTTCAACGCAGTGTAGCTAACATTTTTCTTCATCTTAGTGTTGATAATTTTTAGAATAGAACTAACAGGTATCTTCATCTTAATGTAATTTTTAATTTCTGCTATAAAAGGGTCAAAACGAGTGCCATTTGAATTTTTTGAACCTCGTGGTCTTCCCAATAAAACACCTTTAGCCCTTGCTTTAGCAAGTCCATATTTAGTTCTTATTGAAATGTATTCACCCTCAGATTCTGGAAAGCAAGTATACGCGCACTTCACAATTATTCAAGGCAGTGAATAAATGTATAGTTTCTGCATCAAGTATTGATATTTAAAAGAATTATTTTATAAATTGTATAATTATGCAGAATTATTGCATATATTTACAAAATATTTTGATTAACATCTTTATTTATAGTATTTTTGTAAAATTATCTTGTATTATTATAAATTTTATGAAAAAGCACAGATTAAAAGAAATACAAAGAATTATATCTCAAGAGAATATTGGTAATCAGGAAATTTTATTATCGAAATTAAATGAATGCGGTATAAATATTACTCAAGCCACTCTGTCAAGAGATCTTGCTTATCTTAAAGTTGGCAAATTCTTTATTATTAATAAAGGCTATATTTATGTCTTGCCACAAGACTTAAAACGGTTGGAAGCACAGTCTTATCAATTGGCTGATAAATTGATTGGGGTACTTTCGATAAAGTTTAGCAGGAATATTGCTGTAGTCCACACACTTGCCGGATATGCGTCTCAAATAAGTTTAAGCATAGACAATGCAAAAATCCCTGAAAGTATTGGTACTGTTGCCGGTGATGACACAATTATTATAGTAATTGATGAAAATGCTTCTCAGGAAAAGTTTAGAAATGCTTTACTTGATAATTTCCCGGATTTAAAGGATATATTATGAAAGTTGCTTTATTTGGTGCAACCGGTTATACCGGTTCTATATTATTAAAGCTTATTATATCGCATCCTTTTATTGACGAAGTGTTTTCCTTTTCAAATTCATCCGTGAATACAAATATTGGAATAAGTTCGGACAAAATTAAAAATTGTAAATTTTTATCCTACAGTTCATTATCTGATTATAATTTTGATGTGGTATTTTCAGCTTTGCCTCATTTAATATCCTCAGAATATTATGTTGAACTAATAGACGATAAAATAATTATTGACCTTGCTGCCGATTTGAGATTAAATAATAGTACTGTTTTTGAACAAGTTTATGGAAAACTTCCTGCTGCTGTTAAGTATATCGGCACCTCTGAATATGGTTTGAGTGAATTAAATTATGAAAATATCAGCAAATCAAATCTTATAGCAAATCCGGGATGCTATCCGACCGCAAGTTTACTTGCAATTTTACCGGTTGTAAAGGAATTTAATTCAGTTACAAATATTATTATCAATGCTTTATCAGGATTGTCAGGTGCAGGAAAAAAAGCCAATGTTGATTTATTATTTTCGGAAAGAGCAGATAATGTAAATGTATATGCTCCTGGCAGCAAACACAGGCATTATTGCGAAATTAATGAAAAGATAAGTAAATATAACCGAGACATTAATCTTAGCTTTAACCCTTATTTAATACCGGTAAACAGAGGGATATATTCATCCTGTTCCATTATAATTGAAGAAAATATTTCTTATGAAATAATTAATCAATTATTTAATGATATTTATTCAGATAAACCATTTGTAAATATTATACCGTTAGAGAAATTGCAACTCAAAGATGTAATTGCTACTAACAATTGCAATATTTCCTTTTCGATAAATTCAAATCATCTGCAGGTTTTTTCATGCATTGATAATTTGATGAAGGGAGCGGCAGGGGCGGCTATCCAAAACTTCAACCTTAGATTCGGATTTCCTGAAACAACAGGTTTACCGACTTTAAATTTATTATAACATATTTTTTTACAAAGTTATTCGGAGATACTAATGAAAAATTATGCAAACATCGAAGACTTTCCTATTGAAACCATTGAGGCTTTGCTGGATAGTGCTTCCATGCTAAAAAAGATTAAATTCAACAATCTATTAAAAAATAAAACTATGGTTGGCCTATTTTTTAATCCATCAACCAGAACCAGAACCAGTTTTGACCTTGCCATGAGCCAGCAAGGCGGCCATTTCATATCATTAGAGCCGGGCTCAAAGTCTTGGGGAATTGATTTTGAGGAAAACATGGTTATGGACGGAGAAAATGAAGAACATTTGAAAGATGCCATAAATGTCCTGAGCAGATATTCTGATTGTATTGGAGTAAGATGTTTCCCTGGATTTTTAGATTGGGATTATGACAGGAAAGATATGGTCTTACAAAATATTCTCAAGTGGTCTTCGGTTCCGATAATAAACATGGAAACAATTTCCCATCCCTGCCAGGCATTGGCTATGTTGTTAACGATGAAGGAGAAGTTTAATAATCTGAAAAAGAAAAAATTTGTTCTTTCCTGGAGTTATCATCCCAAACCCTTGAACACCGCAGTTGGAAATTCGGCATTGATTGCGGCATCTATGGCTGGGATGGATGTTACTGTTGTTAATCCGCCGTATTACGATTTAGATGAAAAGTATATAAATATAGCTAAAGATTTCGTTGTTAAAAATGGTGGAACTGTTACACAATCGAATAATCAAGATGAAGGATTGGCAGCAGCAGATTTTGTTTATGTTAAAAGCTGGGGCTCGCTTAAACAATATGGCAATTTTAAAAAAGAAGAGCAAGCAAAATATAAAGATTGGACTATTACTTCAGCTAAAATGTCTTTGACAAATAATGGCTATATAAGTCACTGTCTCCCCATTAGAAGAAATCTTATTGCCACAGACGAAGTATTGGATTCGGAAAATTCATTAATTTATGAGGAAGCAGAGAACAGGCTGCATGTTCAGAAAGCAATTTTGAATTATCTTTTAGGAGTAAGCTAATGAATAATAAAGTTGTTCTTGCATTTTCCGGCGGGCTCGATACTACATATTGCCTGACTTATCTTATTGAGAAAGGATTTGAAGTTTACACTGCTTTTGTTAATACAGGCGGTATTGATGAAGCAGGTTCGGAACATGTAAAAAGCCGTTCATTATCACTTGGTGCAAAAGAACATTTTACGATAAATGCCGAAGATTCCTTTTTTAATAAGGTAATTCAATATATTATTAAGTTCAATTCATGTTACCAGGATGATTATCCTTTGCTATGTTCTGACAGATATGTAATTGCAGAAGAAGTAATCAAAATAGCTAATAAACTGAATGCGGATAATGTAGCTCATGGTTGCACCAACATTGGAAATGATCAGGTAAGATTCGATTCTGCATTTTTGTTTTTAAACAATAAAATTAATATTATAAAGCCGATAAAAGAGCAAAATATTACAAGAGATGAAGAGATAGAATTTCTAAAAAATAAAGGTGTTAATATTGAGTTCAAATATTCAAAATACTCTATTAATCAAAACATACTTGGCTGCACAATTTCGGGCTCAGAAATTGATAAACATGAAGAACCGGAATCCTGTGCTTATCAATTGCATGGTAATTCTCATAATGGCAATTCCGAATATCTTACAATAGAAATCAAGGCAGGAGTGCCTGTAAAACTTAATTCAGAATCGTTAACGGGTTCTGAAATTCTAAAAAAACTCAACGTTATCGGCAGTAAATTTTCGATTGGTAAAGAGATTTATACAGGTGATTGTATTATTGGAATTAAAGGCAGAATTTTATTTGAAGCTCCCGGGATTTTTATCCTTATGAAAGCATGGAAAAAAGTTACTCAATATGTCCTGACAAAACAGCAATTATCATTTTTTAGATTTAGTTCGGAAAAATGGGGAGATTTAGTTTATTCAGGACTTTATTTCGAGCCTCTCTGCCGCGATTTAGAATGTATGATTGACAATTCGTTTAAAAATATTACAGGAACTGTAAAAATAAAATTGAGTGATAATAATTTTGAAGTTGTTGAAGTCAAAACGCCTCTGAGTTTATTTAACAGCGATGTTGCAGTTTATGCTCAAAAGAGCAAGTGGACAAATGAAGTAACTGACGGTTTCATCAAACTTCACACACTCCAGCAAAATATTTCAGGCTCGAGATGAAATTTTTTCGGGAATTGCTGGTCAAAAGCCATGATGGGAATTATTATAAAATCGTTGAGGTGATTTCTAATCACTTCCGCGGTTTTGATAATTGTGAAGTTGTCATACAAAATATCTCTGGAAATAAAAACAATGTAATTGTAATTTGGGGCAAACCTGAATTATTGATTAATGCTCATCTTGACACAGTCAAACCTTCAAGCGGATGGCACACTAATCCTTATGAATTAACAGTGAAAAATGACAACTACTATGGATTGGGAACTTGTGATACAAAAGGTAACATTTTCGCCATTTCAGAAGCATTGAAGTGTATTTCACCAAAAAATTTAATGTTGTTATTCAGTGTGGATGAGGAATCAAATTCAGTCGAATCGGGTGTCACTCATTTTTTGGATAGCACTTATGAAGATAATATTAAACAAGTGATTGTTTGCGAACCGACCAATAATTTAATTGCTGATGCTCACAAAGGATATTATTCCTTTTATCTTAAAGCAAAAGCAACTTCCAGGCATTCATCAGAATCGGCGTATCTTTTTGACAATGCAATATTTAAACTTGGGAAATATTTTAAACCTCTCATTGATTCAGGATATAATCTGGGTTCGATTAAGGGCGGGATGGCTGGAAATATAATAGCACCCGACTGTTGTCTGCTCGTTTCAATACGATGTTTTAAAGATTTTGAAGAAGTCTTAAGTGATTTAAATAATGTTTTTGAGGATGAAATTATAATCGAACATAAAACTATTCTTCCGGCTCTGAATAGTAAAATCAACAAAAGAGAATCGGTGTGCTTTAATCAGGAGATAAACTCAGAACCTCTGGAATTTTGGACAGAGGCATCTTTGTTTAATAAGAAAGGAATTAATTCCTTTATTTATGGAGTAGGAAATATTCGGCAAGCACACACTCCCAATGAGTTTGTGTCAAAAATATCGCTGGATAAAGGTATAAATTTTTTTATTGAGGTTATTAAAGGTGTGAATAATAAATGAATCAGGAACTTCTAAAATTTCTCAAAAAAACTAAATTTGCAAAGGAATTTGAATTATTTCTTGAACAATATCAAAAAACAGAATCAGGGAAATTTGCCATAATTAAAATCAGTGGGTCAACCCTGGAAAATCATATTGATTCTATTTCAGAAGATATCGGATTTTTGAATAAATTTAAGTTGTATCCCATTGTTGTCCATGGTGCAGGTGCCGCATTGGACAAGGCCGTAAGTGGAACCAAGATAAATGGTATAAGGTACACATCTTCAGATGATATTAAAAAAGTACGGGTAATCACAAATGAATTGACGGCTCGGCTGATTCATAAAATAAAACTTAAGGGCGGCAATGCTGAAAATATGTCAAATTGCCTTGAATGTGATTTCCTGGATAAAGAGCTTTACGGGAACGTTGGAAAAATTATAAATGTTAATGCCGAAAAAATATTAAATGCAATACGGGAAGGGAAAACCCCAGTATTTTCAAATGTAGTTTCCGACAAAAATGGAAATCCGTTCAATATAAACGCCGACTCAGTAGCTCAAAGTTTGTTTAATCACTTTATACCAAAGAGGTTGTTTTTTATTACCGAAACAGGTGGAGTTTTAGACTCAGAAAATAAAATTATTCAACACATTAATTTGAGCGATTTTACTGATGCTTATGGCGGCATGCTGTTCAAATTAAAATCTATTAAATCCATTATGCTTGCTCATCCGAACTCTGCAGTGGTTATCACATCGGCTCCAAACCTTATTAAAGAAATTTTTACTATTAAGGGCTCGGGAACATTCATTAGTAATTTCCAAATAAATAAATTCGAATCAAAAGAAAATGTTGATTTTGCAAAACTGGCAGATATGTTAAATTCTGCTTTTAATAAGAAATTGAATTCAAATTATTTCGACAAAAATATCAAAGCATTCTACATTCATAATGATTATAAAGCAGTAGCAATTATTAAAGATATTGATAAGATTGATTACCTTTGCAAATTCGCTGTAATGCCATCACATCAGGGAACAGGGCTTGCCAAATATATTTGGGATATATTGAATAAAGATTATAAAACTTTGATTTGGCGTTCAAGGTCAACTAATCTTGCAAACAATTTTTATAATTCGAGATGCACCGGTATGGTAAAGTCCGAAGGCTGGCATATTTATTGGTATGGCAGGAAATATATGCCGATTGAGTTTATCGAAAAGATTACAAACATTGAAGAATCATTTATTACTGGGAGTTAGATTATGAAATTATGGGATAAAGGGTATGATTTAGATAAAAAAATTGAAGCATTTACCGTTAATGATGACCATATTCTTGATATGAAGTTAATCCGTTATGACATAGAAGCTTCGTTTGCTCATGCTAATATGTTGAGAGAAATTAAAATTCTTTCAGAAGAAGAATTTTCCAATATTTCCAAAGGATTAAATGAAATATTGAAATTATTGGATGAAGGAAAATTTGAAATTAAAATATCCCAGGAAGATTGCCATACTGCAATTGAAGAATTTCTAACTGATTTTATTGGCGATGCGGGAAAAAAAATTCATACAGGACGTTCGAGAAACGATCAGGTTTTAACTGCAATCAGATTGTACGAAAAACATGAGATAATGCTCGTTTCAAATTTAATAAATGATTTTAATAATAATATTTATACTATCATAAAATCAAATAACGATATAATTTTATCCGGCTACACTCATACCAGAAAAGCTATGCCACTGTCACTCGAATCCTGGCTTGGAGGATTTAGAAATGCAATGAAGGATAATTTAATTTCTCTCAGTTCGGATTTTGATATAGCTGATAATAATCCATTGGGCAGTGCTGCCGGATTTGGAGTTCCGGTAATCAGGATTAATAGAGAAACGACAAGCAAGTACTTAGGTTTCAAAAAATGGTACGATACTGATAGTTACTATCAAAATACCAGAGGCAAAATAGAAGGTATGATTATTTCAACACTATCATCAATAATGCTCGATTTAAACAAGCTTTGTTCAGATTTAATTTTCTATTCAATGGATGAATTCAAATGTTTAAAATTACCTGACACCATTTGCACCGGAAGTTCCATTATGCCGCATAAAAAAAATCCGGATGTATTGGAATTGGTCAGGGCGAATTATCATATAATATTAAGTGAAGAAATTAGAGTTAAAACTATTAGTGCAAATTTGATTTCCGGTTATCACAGGGATTTGCAGCTAACTAAAGCGTCATTAATTAATTCGTTTGAAATTACAAAAAACAGCATTGAAATAATGAGTTACGTTCTCTCAAAAATAGAATTTAATAAAGAGAATATTGAGTCTCAATTAACTCCGGAATTATATGCAGTTGAAAAAGTTAATAAACTATTAAATAGTGGTGTAACTTTTCGGGATGCATACAATGAAATATCAAAACAATTCTTAATCAGGTAATTGAATTTCTACTCAGCAAGCTGCGGAGAATCAAACCCACAATTGTAGAACAAAATTCACCGTTCTGCAATTATGTTTTCAATTGTTACATTTCCTGCCAGCTTTTTATTGCAAAGTCTTCCATTTTCATTGTGCAAAATGCATGAATAAAGGCGCTGGCAAGACGTGCATTTGTGATAAGCGGGATGTTTCCATCTATGGCGCTCCGCCTGATTAGATAATCTTTTTCCAGCTCTTTCTCGGTAAGGTCTCTTGGAATATTGATAATTAGGTCAAGCTTTTTATTCCATATATAGTCCAGAATATTGGGTGAACCATTTTCATTAGGCCTGTAAATTCTTATGGTTTCAATTCCGGCATTTTTGAGAAATTTATTTGTTCTGCCGGTTGTGTAAACATTATAATTCTTCTCGAGCAAAAGCCTTACGCTGCTAAGGAGTTCGGCTTTCGACCTGACTGGACCACTTGACAAAAGAATATTCTTTTTGGGTATGGTATAACCTACGGAAAGCATCGAGCTAAGAATTGCCTCATAATAATTTTCGCCAAGACAGCCGACTTCACCGGTGGATGCCATTTCAACGCCAAGCACCGGGTCAGCGGAATGAAGCCTTGAGAAAGAGAATTGGGGGGCTTTAACTCCGATATAATCCAAATCAAACAATGATTTGCTCGGCTTGACGGGCTTTTCACCCAAAATAGCTTTAGTAGCCAATTCTATCAAATTAGATTTTAGAACTTTGGAAACAAAGGGAAAACTCCTTGATGCTCTGACATTGCATTCAATGACCTTCACATCGTTATCCTTAGCAAGAAACTGAATATTGAAAGGCCCTGTTATGTTCAGTTCCCGTGCAATCTGGCTTGTAATCCTTTTAATTCTTCTGATAGTTTCCACATAAACTTTTTGGGGGGGGAATAACATGGTGGCATCACCCGAATGAACACCTGCAAACTCCACATGTTCAGAAATTGCATAAGCAAGAATTTCACCATCGTCAGCAACGGCATCCATTTCTATTTCTTTTGATTCTTCGATAAACTTTGAAACTACGACAGGATACTGCCTTGATACAGATGCAGCAAGGATTAGAAATTTTTCGAGTTCTGTTTCGTTTGAAACAATATTCATGGAAGAACCTGACAGAACATAAGACGGCCTAACCAGAAGCGGATAACCGACTTCATCGGCAAATTTCAAAATATCGTCTATATTGGTGAGTTCTTTCCATTGCGGCTGGTCAATTGCCAATTTATCGAGTAATTCTGAAAATTTGTGCCTGTTTTCAGCCATATCAATGGATTTAGGTGAAGTGCCGAGAATAGTGTCACCTTGGTTAAAAAGCTTCATAGCAAGGTTATTCGGGATTTGCCCTCCCATGGATACAATTGTTCCCATCGGTTGCTCGAAGTCGAGTATGTCCATAACTCTTTCTAATGTAAGCTCGTCAAAATAGAGCTTGTCGCAAATATCATAATCTGTACTCACGGTTTCAGGATTGTAATTTATCATAATAGACCGCAGTCCACTTGCTTTTATGCTGTTTGAGGCATTAACAGAACACCAGTCAAATTCTACACTGCTGCCTATACTATAAGCCCCGGAACCAAGAACTACAATGGATTTTTTATCTCTTTCGGGAATAATGTCATTTTCAGTACCATTATAAGTCAGATAAAGATAATTTGTTTTAGCAGGATATTCTCCTGAAAGTGTATCTATCTGCTTTACAAAGGGCAGAATATTTCTGTTTTTTCTTTTCTGTCGTACTTTGTTAACAACTTCATCCATAGAGTCATCATCATTTTTCAAAACGAAACGGGCAATCTGATAATCTGAAAAACCCTTCTTCTTAGCATTGAGTAAAACTTCATCCGGCAGAGATTCAAGAGAATTAAATTTTAGCAGTTCATCCCTGATTTTAATGATATTATTAAGTTTTTCCAGGAACCAGCGGTCTATTTTTGTTAGCTTATGTATAACCTCGGTACTATATCCACCCGATAAAGCCTCTGCAATTGTAAAAATTCTCAAGTCTGTCGGTTCGGAAAGCTCTTTTTCAATATCTTTAATAAATATATCCTTGTTTCCAACAAAGCCGTACATCCCTTGTCCAATCATCCTGAGGCCTTTCTGGATGGCTTCCTCAAAATTCCTTCCGATAGCCATCACTTCACCGACGCTTTTCATACTGCTTCCAATTTGTTTGGAGACCCCTTTGAATTTATTCAAATCCCATCTCGGAATTTTACAGACAATGTAATCTAATGCCGGTTCAAAAAATGCCGGAGTTGTTTTTGTTATTGAATTTTTCAGGTTATGCAGTCCATATCCAAGAGCCAGCTTTGCAGCAATGAAAGCCAGCGGATAGCCTGTTGCCTTCGAAGCAAGGGCAGATGAACGCGATAGCCTTGCGTTAACTTCAATAACCCTGTAATCTTCGGAATTTGGGTCAAGAGCATACTGAATGTTGCATTCTCCAACTATGCCAATATGCCGGATTATTTTAATTGCTAATTTCCTTAGTAAATGATATTCCCGGTTTGTAAGAGTTTGGGATGGTGCTACGACAATACTTTCGCCTGTATGGATGCCCAGCGGGTCAAAGTTTTCCATGTTGCATACTGTAATGCAGTTATTATATCTATCCCTGACAACTTCGTATTCAATTTCTTTCCAACCTTTTAAAGATTCTTCGACAAGTAACTGCGGAGAATAAGTAAATGCTTTCCGGGCAAGAGATTCGAGCTCTTTTTCATTTGAACAGAAGCCGCTCCCAAGACCACCGAGAGCAAACCCGGCCCTGATGATAATAGGAAATCTTAAAGACTGTGCTGCTTTTATAGCATCTTCGATATTATCGCAGGCTATGCCTTTAGGCACTTTAATATTTATTTGTTTCAGATTTTTTACGAAAAGTTCCCTGTCTTCAGTATCCAGTATTGCCTGAATCGGAGTTCCGAGAACCTGAACGCCGTACTTTTCGAAAATATTATTTTTAAACAAGCTGATTCCACAATTCAGAGCAGTCTGTCCTCCAAACGAAAGCATGATACCGTCTGGCTTTTCTTTCTGAATAACCCTTTCGACAAAATAGGGGGTAACAGGAAGAAAATATATTTTATCAGCAGATTTTTCCGATGTCTGAACGGTCGCGATATTTGGATTAATAAGTACAGTTTCGATATTTTCTTCTCTTAAGGCTTTTAGGGCTTGAGAACCTGAATAGTCAAACTCCCCTGCTTCTCCGATTTTAAGAGCTCCGGAACCCAAAAGAAGTACTTTATTTACTTTTCTTTCCATTTTTTTACCATCTCAATAAATTTTTCAAATAAAAAATCAGTATCGGTTGGCCCACCTGAAGCTTCAGGATGAAATTGCGTAGAGAAAATAGGTTTTTTCTTATGCTTTATTCCTTCGTTTGAGTTATCATTCAAATTCACAAAATATTGCTCCCATTCATCAGAAAGAGTGGATGAATCAACTGCGAACCCATGATTTTGAGAAGTTATATAAGCCTTGTTTGTTCCAAATTCAATGACAGGTTGATTATGGCTGCGGTGGCCATATTTCAATTTATAAGTTTTTGCACCTCCGGCAAGTGCAAGCAACTGATTACCCAGGCAAATCCCAAAAATCGGTTTGTCTTTCTGGATGGATTTACTGAGATAATTAATTGTATCTACACATTGAGTAGGATCTCCTGGCCCATTTGAAATAAACAGCCCGTCGTATTCTTCTCTGGTAAAATCATAGTTCCACGGTACTCGAATGACTTTAGTGTTTAACGTAAGCAAGTACCTGATAATATTGGTCTTAACACCGCAATCAACAAGAAGTATTTTATGTTCACCTGACCCGTAAACGATTTTTTCTTTTGTGCTGACACTATCAACAAGGTTATCGAGATTGGGGTCATAGAAATCTATCTTATGATTTTCGAATTCAATTTTACCAAGCATAGTTCCCTTTTCACGTAGGATTTTAGTCAGAGCCCGGCAGTCAATATCGTAAAGTGCGGGAATTTTATGTTCTTTAAGCCAGTCTCCAAGACTTTTTGAAGCATTCCAATGATTATAACTGAAAGAATAGTCTGATATAATCAATCCTGATATATGAATATTTTCCGATTCAAAAAAGTCAGGCAGCCCTTCAGTAGAAGAGTATCCCGGGGAACCGTAATTGCCAATTAGCGGATAAGTTAATGTTAGTATTTGTCCTTTATAGGATGGGTCAGTCAAACTTTCGGGATAGCCGGTCATGGCAGTATTAAAAACTACCTCCCCTGCTTCAGATTCTTCGTAACCGAATGATTTTCCATTTACTTGAGTACCATCTTCTAATATGAGTTTAGCTGTTTTTTCTTTAATCATTACTATTGTTAAATTGAGAAAAATTGTTCCGCCTATTGTTCTATTGCGGATTTTTAAGTTTCTTATTTCAAAGACCACACATTGTTCAACATTCTTTTGATTTGAAAATTCAAAAAAAATTGTAAACTCATTTGTAATCTTACAAAAATAAGACTTTTCTTCTGATTTGTTGTAATAATTTTACACTAAAATACCCTTATTAGCAAATCCGACTTCCGACTTCCGACTTCCAACTTCCAACTTTGGACTTCCATCTCCCATCTCCCATCTCCCGACTTCCGACTTCCAACTTCCAACTCCCGTCTTCCGACTATGGCAAGTTGCCTCAAAATAAAATATAACCCAAAACTGTGAAATAAATTGTTAAATAAGAAGGGGAAAAAAAGCAAGAGGAATCTCTTAATATATATTTTTTTCCGTTATAACTTTTTTTTTATTATTTTAATACTGGAATTGAAAGTTTAATAAGTGAAATCTTATAGTTCGTTATAAAATATTACTGTTTGTTAATTTTGAAATTAATTAAATCAATATTGCATTTCTTTATTTTCCTGATTCTGTCTTTGGGTTTATTTTTGTCCCATCACCAATCTTTAAATGGGAGGGAAAAAATTCAGGATGATGATGCTTTAAGTGGAACATTTGATATTAAATGGCTGGGGAAAATATCAACCGGAAAGGATTTAAATCAAGAAAAAGGCTTTTTCAAAAAAGTATTTGAGTTCGTTGCAGGTGAAGATTTCAGCGGACTGGTGAAGCCTGTTAATCTTATTGCATTAGATACATCCACTTTTATTGTTGCAGACCAGGGCGTACAGTTTCCGGTATTAATTAATAAAAGTTCCGGTAGAATTGATTATATAAAAGATAATGAAGAATACTACCCATCGCTTGTTGGGATATGTAATGGTAAAGACGGCAAAATATATTTTACAGATTCAAAAAATAATAAAATTTACGTTTTAAATAGTGATGATGATGAGCCAAAAGTTTTGAATGATTCTTTGGTATTGAACCAACCTACCGGAATTGCTTATTCAAATGTTAATGATGAAATATGGGTGTCGGAAACAGCTAATCATTTGATCGTTGTTTTAGACAGCAAGGGTAATGTGAAGAGAATGACAGGTAAAAGAGGAACAGCACCCGGTGAGTTTAATTTTCCAACTTATATATGGATAGATTCAAACGATAAAGTTTATGTTGTTGATGCTATGAACTTTAGAATCCAGATTCTGTCAAATAATGGGGATGTCTTATCAGTATTTGGTGAAACCGGAAATGCGACCGGTTTTCTGGCATCACCGAAAGGAATAGCGACGGATTCTTATGGACATATTTATGTAGTTGATGCCTTATTCCACACGGTTCAGATTTTTGACGATAAGGGAAATTTTCTTTATTATTTCGGAAGGCAAGGCAGTGGAGACGGCGAGTTTTGGATGCCATCGGGAATTTATATTGATAAATATGACAGAATTTATGTGGCTGATTCCTACAATTCAAGAATTCAAATTTTTCAATTGTTAAAGAGAGAGAAAAATGAAAAATAAAATAAAAATGTTATTTATAGGTTTTATTATTATTTTTTTCGTGAACATGCTCCATTCCGAAAAAATCAGTAATACAAAGCATAATCTTTCAGTAAGCGGCCCGGGAACAGTGAAGGCGACAAGCGAAACCGAAATTTGTATTTTCTGCCACACACCTCATGCAGCGGCTAAGACACCTTTATGGAACAGGAATGACCCGGGTTTGAGTTTCACATTATATACAAGCTCGACAACAAATGCATCAATAGGACAACCTGACGGTTCTTCGATAATGTGCTTATCGTGCCATGACGGAACTATAGCTTTGGGGAGTGTTGTCAGCAGGACTTCAACTATAAGTTTCGGCTCTGTTACAACGATGCCGACAGGGAACACTAATCTGACAAAAAACATGACTAATGACCACCCTGTTTCATTTGTATATAGTTCAGCACTGGCAACAGCAGACGGGCAGTTGCTGCAACCGGGTTCGATAACTCCGCCTGTTAGTTTATATAATACTAAGGTTCAGTGCACATCCTGCCATAACCCGCATGAAAACACTTCAATAAAGTTTTTAGTAACATCCTCCCAAAATTCTGCTTTGTGTGTGAGTTGCCACAATAGGACTTATTGGGCTAATTCCACACACAAGACTTCAACAAAAACATGGAATGGTACAGCACCAAATCCCTGGTTTCATACTCCATGGACAACTGTTGCTGCAAATGCATGCGAAAACTGTCATACTCCCCATAATGCCGGTGGTGCAGTGCGAAACATGAATTATTCCGCTGAAGAAACAAACTGTCTGAACTGTCATAATGGAAATGTCGCCTCAACGAATATACAATCCCAGTTAACAAAAACATACAGGCATAAAGTTGCAAATTATACAGGAGTGCATGACCCGACTGAGGCAAACATTGTTACGACACAGCATGTTGAATGTGTGGATTGCCACAATGGACATGCAAGCAATGCCACCACAGCTTCAGCACCGAATGTCAGAGGTTCATTACTTGGTGTTAAAGGTGTGGATACCGACGGGAATAATGTTAATCCATCTCTATACCAGTATCAGATTTGTTATAAATGCCACTCAAGCAGTTCGTGGAGACCTGGAAGCCCTACAACAAGACAGATTGCACAGAATAATGTCCGGCTTGAGTTTGACCCGGCAAATCCTGCATTTCATCCAATAGAATCAGCAGGACCAAATGCAAATGTTCCTAGCCTTATTTCACCCTGGACTACAACAAGTAAAATGTACTGCTCGGACTGCCATGCATCTGATGGTACCGGAGTTCCTAAAGGGCCACATGGGTCAACATATGCACAGATACTTGTAAAACAATATATGCGGGGTGACAATGTAAGCGAATCAGCTGCCAATTACGCTTTATGTTATACATGTCATAGCAGGACATCTATATTAGGTGATAATTCTTTCAAAGAACATAATAAACATATTGCTGGAGAAAATTTCCCATGTAATAATTGTCATGACCCTCATGGAATCAGTAGTACACAAGGGAACAGCACAAACAATTCAAATTTAATTAATTTTAATACTGCTTATATCACCCCCTCCAGTGGAGGAATATTAAGGTTTGACGACCAGGGTTTGTATAAAGGCAGATGTTACCTGACATGCCATGGGAAAAATCATAATCCCTTGAGCTATTAATTGGACTTTTTAAATAATTTAAAATAAAGCTGTTAGCTAAATTATTAATTTTTATTCATATTATTGTCAAGTATTATTTATGTTAAAATTAAAAACTCTCAAGTAATAAATTATTGATTTATTTAGCTTTACCTAAATGTTAAATTTATTTTTTTCTTTGATATTTATTATTTTTTACATAATTTTATATAGATGATTACGTCTGATTTTAAAAATGAATATAAAGTTTTAGATGAGCAGAGTAAGGAAAAATGTTGGCGAATAAAAATAACGCCATTTTATTGTAATTTTTTTTGGAGGTTTTATGAAATTTTTAAAGATATTTTTGGTTTTAATATTTGTGTTGTTCGTTGCAGGAAGTATGAACAGCTTTGCAGTAATAACAGGCTCAGCTCATGACTTTTCAAATGATGCCTGGAATTCGAGTAGCCAGATTTGTTTGCCATGCCATACACCACATAATGCAAATGCAACCTATAAACCATTATGGAATCATGCTATAACAGCATCAACATTTACTGTTTATTCAAACAGTTCTATGGACGCAACAGTTGGACAGCCGGACGGAGCATCCAAGTTGTGTCTAAGTTGTCACGATGGTACAGTTGCACTCGGTAGTTACGGTGGAGCGACAGGTACAACTATGATAACAGGAACAGCTCTTTTGGGCACAGATTTAAGTAACGACCATCCTGTTTCCTTTACCTATGATGCTGCACTTGCAACAACCGATGGGGAACTTTACAATCCGACGACAGCAAATTCCGGACTCGGCGGCACAATAGCTGCAGATATGCTTGAAAGCGGCAAAGTGCAGTGTTCGTCCTGCCATGATGTTCACAATACAGCAAATGTTGCAAAATTGCTTGTTAAGACGAATGCAGCAAGTGCATTGTGTCTTACTTGCCACAATAAGTAATCATTTGATTGTGAAAATCGCAAAAATAATCGGGGCGATTAATAACCGCCCCTTTTTTATGTGAAATTTGAAACTTTAAGAAATGAAGATAAAATTTTTTTTATTATGTCTTATATCAATAATATTTATTTTTCTTGCTTCCTGCTCGACTAAAATAGCAAGAAAAAGTGAACTGGTGATATTTCCATCCCCGCCCGATACTACAAGAATTCAATATCTGACAAGTATCAGAAGCTCGATTGATATAACAGGAGGCAGGTCCTGGTTTGTAAGAATGATTATGGGTGAAGAAAAAGATTACCCGATTCAAAAACCGTACGGGATTTCAGTAGTAAAAAATAAAATATATATATGCGATACAAAGCTTCCTGGACTTGAAATAATTGACCTCGGGAAAAAGACATTCGATAATTTTACACCCGGAGGAAGAGGAGTACTTAAATTACCTATTAATTGTTTTGTTGATGAAAACTATATACTTTACGTTGCGGATGTTGACAGGAAGGATATTGTTGTTTTCGATAAAAACAACGAATTTCTAACCAGCTTTGGCAATGGAGTGATTGAAAAGCCAACAGATGTGTTTGCATATAAAGACAAGATATATGTTGCGGATATAAAAGGGGGAAAAATACATGTTTTCTCTAAGGATGATTATAGCTTAATAAAATCATTTCCTGATGCTGATACAAGCGAGGCGGAGTATTTGCACCAACCAACAAATATATATATTAAAGATGATTATCTCTACGTAACAGATTTCGGTGAATTTAATATAAAAGTTTATGATATTGATGGGAAATATATAAAATCAATCAGCAGTTATGGAAATGGCATAGGGCAATTGGTAAGGCCAAAGGGTATAGCACTGGATAAGGATAATAATCTATATGTTGTTGATGCCGCATTCGAAAATGTTCAAATATTCAATCCGGAAGGACAAGTTCTGATGTTTTTTGGCGGAAGCTATAAGGGTGAAGGTTATATGTATATGCCGGCTAAAGTTGCGATTGATTATGAGAATTTAGACTATTTCAGGGATTATGTTGACCCTGCCTTTGATTTAAAATTTTTAATTTTTGTTACGAATCAGTTTGGGCCCGACAAAATTACTATTTATGGATTTGTAGAGCCTAAAAAAGTACATTAATTAAACATAAATTATTCATGAAAAAAAAAAGTTTGCACATTGTCATTCTGAACTCCGGACCAAGTACGGGGCTGGCTACGTGAAGAATCTTTCCCCATTATTAAAGGGGGATTCAGGGGAATTTTAGATTCTTCGCCGTTACAATCCTCAGAATGGCAGTCCTGTTCTTGCTTTTGAGGTATCAATTAGTTTCTATTGATTAATCCGGGTTAAGCAACACTGTGAATTTTACAGATAATATAAACGGATGAATAAAAATAAGATAAATAAAGTCATAATATTATTAATACTATTTGTATTATTTAATTTTCTTCTGACATCCTGTTCAGCCGAGAAGAATTATGAAACATTAACTTTTTTTTTTGACGGTGTTCCTGACCCTAATGCCAAACCTTCACTGACCGATTCCAACAAAACAACCAAGGAACAGAATTTAAAACAATATGTGAAATCGGAGGAAATTTTCACACATCCGCCTTATGGTGACAGAGCTTGTGAAAATTGCCATGATGCTAAATCCGCAAACCGGTTAAATGCTTCGGAGCCTGGTTTATGTTATCAATGCCATGATGATTTTAGTAAGAATCTAAGATATGTTCATGGGCCTATAGCCTCCGGTTACTGTACTCAATGTCATGAACCTCATCAGGGTAAGTATAAAAATTTATTAATAAGGGATGGACAGAAATTATGTTATTACTGCCATGAAAAAAATGATGTATTGGAAAATGAGAATCACACTGGAATTGAAGATACAAAATGCTGGGATTGCCATGACCCGCACGGCTCGAATGAGAAACATTTTTTGAAGTAAATTATGAATTATGAATGAGAGGTTAAAAAAAATTGGAATCGCTAATTGAAATAAATGTCATACAGAACGCAGTGAAGAATCTACTTATAAAGCACCTATAGACAATTAGATGCTTCTCTTCGCTCAACATGACAAAGGTGATGGTTGCTGAATTATGAATGAGAGGAATTAAAAAGTTGAAAATAAATGCGAATTAAGTATAAAAACATATATCTGATTATTTTATTGATATTTTCTTTTGCTGAAGCGGTGGGGCAAACCTCTTTGTATTCGCTGGGGCCCTGGAATTTTAGTTCTTTTTCAGGTTCTATATTACTTGAGGGTTCATACAAACAACAAAAGGATATCCTTACATCAAATTTTACAGAATTAATGAAATCGTCTGCCTTCCGTAGTTTTATAAAGATGAATACAAGCAGTTATATCTGGCATCCTAATTTTATGACATTGGATGCAGATTTGGAATATAGCCCGAATGCCCGAATTGATAAATATCTTGTAATCCCAAACCGTACAGAATCAAACACTGCAGAAAGAATAAATGTAAACATATCACTATTGAATAGTCTTCCTGTAACAATCGGCTTTTTTGGTGGGATTGGACATAGCTATACAAGCAGGGAGTATGCAACAGATGTTGAGTTAAAGAGTAAAATGTATGGAAGCATACTTACTTTGAAAAATTCCTTTATGCCGTTAAATGTCAACGTGCAAAGAAATGAGTGGGGAGAAACAGAATTATTGACAGGCAGAAGATTTTTCTATGATACTAAATCATTATCAACGACTGCATCAAGGAATTTCAGTTCGATTAGCCAGAATCAGTTGAATTTCAATTATGATGATATTACAAGCGATTATTCTGCGACCGGGGCTCTTAATACTAAGTTAACTCACGCAACAATGTCCAACAGGTTAGCAATCAATGGCGATGGGAAAACCGAATTAAATTCGTTCTTGTCCTATCTGAATTCCATAGGTGCTCAGCAGTCAAACAGAATAGATGAAAATGCAAATTTTAAAATCGTACTGCCGGAAAATGTTCAGGTGTCAGCATCATATCTGTTTGCAAAAATTAAACAGGATAATCTTAATATCACACAGCACAATCCAATACTGAGACTTGAACATCAACTTTATCTCAGCCTGCATACTTTTGCATATTATCAATATTCTAACATGGACGTTGAAATTTACAAAGAAGTAAGAAATACCGGTGGACTTGGTTTTAATTACCAAAAAATTATAAAATCCGGAATGCTTTATATAAATTATGAGTTCATCGGATTAAATGAGAAAAGAAAAAGCACTTCTGCACCTATAATTGTACGTAATGAAGAATATGTACTTGAAGACGGCAGGGTAATTCTATTAAAAAATCCTTTTGTTCGGCAGAGTACAATTTCAGTAAAAAACATTAATGGAACAATTATATATCAGGAAAATATTGACTACATTCTGATTAAGAGAGGTGATTTTATCGAAATTCAGAGGTTGCCGGGGGGACAAATAGCTAACAGAGGCAGTGTTTTCGTTGATTATGAAGCAGAAAGTCAAAGCTCTTACAGTTTTAATTCGTTTTCCCATGTATTTGAAACAAGAGTATCTCTTTTTGACAGGTTTATAGAAGCATATATTAAAATTCTTGAGAATAACTTCAGCAATGTAAATGCACCTGAAACAAGGATCCTGAAAGTATCGCACCAAAAAGTTGCCGGAATTGAAGTAAGGGAGGGAGCATTTTCAGGCGGCATGGAAGCTGATATTTACAACACCAATATAGTGCCATACAATTCATACAGGATTTATGTGAATTATAACGGCGAGATAATGAAAAATATGATTTTTTCAATGCTTGGAAATTTTCAGTATTATCATTTGACACAGGACAAAGAGATTCAGAAATTCGCAGATATATCAGGAAAGATTGAATATAGTTTTGCAGATTGGTCAAGGATAAATATAGAAGGTTCTTACAGGTTCCAGGAAGGTCGCGGATTGGGAATGGAATTGTATAACATAAAAGCCGAATACAGAATAAATTTATTGAAATTATTTATAACAACGGGTGTGGAAGCATTTTACCGGAAATTTATCGGAACAACATCCGATTTTAATAGTGCTTATATAAGGGTTGAACGAAAATTTTGATAAGTAAACATAAATATAAAATCATAATTGTTATGGCAATGTTATTGTTTGTCATATTCAATTATTTTAAATTAACACCACAGGAACAGCCGGAGAAGGTTAACTGCACGGTTTCAGGCTGCCATGCGGATTATCTGAAATTAAAAGTCGTACACCCGGTGATTAAAGATGATTGTGAAACATGTCATTTTAAAAACAGCAATAAACATCCTGATGGTGTTGGTAAAGAATATAGTCTGCCAAAAAATGTTCCTGAACTATGTTATGATTGCCATGATTTATCAATTAAAAATCAGAAATCGGAGCATGTGCCATTCAAAGATGGCGAATGCCTGACATGCCACGACCCTCATGGTTCGAATCAGAAGTTTTTATTGAATACAAATGACGGGAAAATAATTTGCACTTCATGCCATACTGATTTAGATAATGAAAAGTATGTTCATGGCCCCGTTCAAAAGTTGGAATGTCTTGCATGCCACTCTCCACATAATTCAATACATAGTAAATTGAAGAAGCAGGAAGAGCCTGAATTATGTTTAAAATGCCACAATAAAAGCATTAAGTCTGGTGAGAATGAGTTTGAAGCCATCAAACCTAAGCTGAACAGGAAATACGTACATCCACCCGCCATGTATGGCTGTAATGAATGTCATAAACCACATTCATCAAAAAATAATTTTCTATTGACAAGCGAATTTCATGAAGGGAATTATGTTCCCGGTAAAGCTGAATCGTTTGCCTTGTGTTTCAAATGTCATGACCAAAATTTGCTCACAATGAAAAATACAGAAAATGCAACAAATTTCAGAAACGGAAACACAAACCTCCATTTTCTGCATATAGGAAATGAAAAAGGAAGGAATTGTACATTGTGCCATGACATTCACGGAGCTAATAAAGAGCATTTAATCAAGGATGTGGCAAAGTTGGGCAGTTGGACAATGAATTTAAATTATATAAAATCAGAAAATGGCGGAAGCTGTGCTCCCGGATGTCATAAGCCGCTGGATTATGATAAGACCCTGCCTGTTATTGCAGGTAAAAGTGACATAGAATCACCGATTAAGGTAACCGATAAAGCGAAGGAAGTTAAAGGCAGCGTATCCGGCAAGTTGATTTTGGGTGGAGGAATTGATAAGAAGCTGATTGTGGGTATGAATATTCATTTTATGAACCGTGATAGTTCATTCAAGGATATAACAACTGTGCAAAAAGATTTAAGCTTTTCAATGAAAAATTTAAAAGCCGGAGAATATATTGCCTGGATTGAGCAAGGAGACCTGGATGATATTGATTTAGTATCAACAGAATCCTTGAATAAATTTATTATAAATGAGAATGAAGATGCTAATAATAAAAACAATATTAATTTTGAATTAAGGAAGGTTGTCATTGTAAAGCAGGGTGCAGAAAAGCCATCAGTGAAATTGAAAGTTAAACCTGATGAGACAAGGTTATTAACCTATACCGATGAAAACAATGTAATAGAGAATAGAAATATTAAAAACTATCTTAATTCATTCTTAAGATATTTGAAATCACATAAAAATTCAAAGCTGATAATCATTGCCCATACCGATGATCTGGGAACTTTAGTTGAATTGCAGGCAAAAAGTGAAAACGTCGCCCGTGAAGTTGAAAAATTTTTTATCAGCAAAGGGATAGCAAAATTCAGACTATTAACTATGGGAAAAGGTTCACTTGAACCCGTAGCAAACAACAACACAAGCGAAGGGCGTGCAAAAAACAGAAGAATAGAAATGAAAATTATACAATGAAATAAAAAATTAATTATTCAGAAATTCAGGAATTGATATGTTCGGGAAAATCATTATTTACATTCTCTTTTTTATGTCAGCCGTAACGTCAGGGATATTTTTTCTTTCATATAAAAAAGAAGGTGAAAAGTTATTGCTTGCAAGAAAAATGTTTTATGGAATCTTGGCAGGAATAATAATCGTTAGCGTATATTTTATGATAAATATATTTGCTCATAATTTTCAATTCACATATATATTTGAATATTCATCGAAAGAACTACCTGCATACCTGCTCTTTTCATCTTTTTATGCAGGCCAGGAAGGTTCATTTTTACTTTGGTTATTCTTATTTGCAATTTTCGGTTTTTTTGTTATCAGATATGCAAAGCAGCATGGTTACGAATCAATGGTTATGGGTTTGTACTGCATGCTCATTGCTATGATTCTATTGATAATCGTCGTAAAGAGTCCTTTCGATTATATATGGGATACTTATAAAGATAATAAACTCGAAGTTGGTTTTATGCCGGCAAATGGCAAGGGATTGAATCCTGTGCTGGAGAATCCATGGATTACAATTCATCCTCCGATTTTATTCGCAGGTTATGCCGCCGCTGCAATTCCATTTGTTTTTGCTATAGCAGGATTGATTCAAAGAGATTATAAGAAATGGATTGAGATTACACTGCCATGGACAATAATAGCATCTGCACTTCTTGGCTTAGGCATCAGCCTCGGAGGTTTTTGGGCTTACGAAACTCTCGGATGGGGCGGCTTTTGGGGTTGGGACCCGGTAGAAAATTCTTCACTGCTACCTTGGTTATGCACTATGGCACTTATACATACGATGATTGTCCAAAGAAAAACGAATGGATTGGTCAAAACAAACTTTGTTATTGCAATTGTTACTTTTATACTTGTGCTATATGCAACCTTTCTGACGAGAAGCGGAATCCTCGGAGACAGTTCGGTACATTCTTTCACCGACCCGGGTAATACGGTTTATTTTCTTCTTGTCGCAATACTCATTGTTTTTGTATTAATAAGTGTATTCACATTTTTGATGAGAAACAGTGACATCAAAAGCTCGCACATAAACTTTAATGCCAGTTCAAGGGAGTTTATGCTTACCTTTGGTTCCATATTTTTACTCTTGTCAACTGCCATAATTTTGATAGGTACAAGCTGGCCCATATTATCCGAAATGTTCGGGATGAAGAAAAGTTCGGTTGAAACCTCACTTTATAATAATTGGAACCTGCCTATTATGTTTTTTGTGTTATTGACAAATGGTTTTTCATTGTTCTTAAACTGGAAATCCAGCTCAATAAAAAATGTTTTCAAAAAATCTTTGATTGCAATCATTCTGACAATAGTTGCACTAATAATATTTGTTTTTACAGGAGTAAATGAATTTAAATATATTCTTCTTTTAGCGGCAGTGATGTATTCATTTTTTGTTAATGCGGAATTTGCTGTAAGGAATCTGAAAAGTCACCCTTTAAAACTCGGGGGATATTTGTCTCATATAGGAGTATCATTGTTGATGATTGGTGTGGTTGCAACGGGTGGATATTCGAAATCAGAATTGGTAAATCTAAAAAAAGGCGTTGTTTTCAAAGTGCTTGGATATAATTTATCATTAATTGACAAAATTGAAATCGAGAAAGAAAAAACAGACAGGCAGAAGTTTATTTACAGGATAAACATCGAAAAAAACGGGTCAAGTACGATTGTTGACCCGATTGTATATTGGAGCGATTTCAACGAGCGAAAATCACCGATTATTGAACCCGGAATTAAACGTGATTTGGCTAAGGATATTTATATTACTCTTAAAAGTTCGGAAGTAAAAAGTAATTTGAAAACTGTGTCTGCACAAAAAGGTGTAACGACAAACTTTCTGATTGACAGTTCAATTACTTTCCATGTTTCGGGTTATGACATGTCTCATTCCGGAATGCAGGATGAAACTAAAGCCAAGTTGGGAGTTGTTGTGAATTATAATATCAAAGGCAAGGTGATTACAGATACATTATATACAAAGCTTGGAAGTTCATCTGTTTACAAGGATATTGTATGGAAAGAAGTGCCCGGCACAAACATTGATATTGCATTCTCGCATTTTATGCCTTCACACGAGGATATTGCAAAGTCGGAATGTGTCTTTGCTTTTAAGCCGTTTAACGAACAATACAAAGAGCCGGAGGAAATATTGACATTTGAATTATCAATAAAACCTTTCATAAATTTTGTATGGCTTGGTGTTATATTAATTACTATTGGATTAATAATTTCATATTTCAATCAAAGGAAACTGAAAAATATAATAAATTTAGAAACTGATTAATGATAAGAAATTTTGAAATTTATTATTAACAGTTCAAAGAGAATTGGGGAAATATCATGGCATGAAGCACGGGAATTGGGAATTGCTAAAATAAATTTATTAGATTTGCAGAGATATAATTTGGTAAGGTAGCTCGGAGCAGATGAAACCATGGGTGGTACGATATCGTAGCTGAGCGAAAACAGGGAAATAGCTTCATATATACTTGGATTGTTTGTGATGAATCAATTCTTAATATTCTTAAATTTTGTAGATTTGCAGAGAATAAAATATAAATTTCACAGATTTTCATTTATTTGTGTAAGTAATATTTAAGAATGATATTTAATTGATATATCATTAATAGGTTTTACATTATTATTTTTATTTTGAATTTCATATAGATTGTCAAGGATATACCTACATTGTAAATAAAAAGATAAACTAAAAGTACCCCTACTAATTTTATTATCAATACTTGCTTTTGTTTCATTGATGCCAATTTTACTTAGTAAGATTGATAATTCATCAGTGGTCAAACCTTTTTTAACCAGTTCAGATTTTAATAATCTCTTTGATTGATCTTTCCAGTCTAAAATAATTAAATCAGAATTTTTCATAGCAGAATATCCTCATTGTTTTTATCAAATATAAGAAATAATTATCATATATGATAATTTATATCAATATTATTTGTGAATATAATTTTTTTGATGCTTTATATATTGACTGAGACTAAATAGAAAAAAAAACATCCATTACAACAAATTCCCTCCTTATTTGTCTTATGCGTAGCTATAACTGCCGAATAATTAGATAACTAAAGCATAAGTGTGTTTCTTTCGTAGTTCACCACTCAGGTTTCCACAGGTTATTTTAAATAAATGTAGTTTTAAGCTGAATTGATTTATTTAAAATAATAGTAGAAGGTTTACATTGATAAGATTAAAATTTGAGGAACTGCATTTGTCCGATGAAATGCTGAGAGCGGTGGTTGATATGGGATTCGAGGAGACAACCCATATCCAGTCGGAAACTATTCCGACGTTGATGGAGGGAAAAGATGTTATCGGACAGGCACAGACAGGCACAGGCAAGACAGCCGCTTATGCGATACCGATTATAGAAAATATTGCCAATGATGTTGAATATATCCAGGCAATAGTGATGTGCCCCACAAGGGAATTGGTGATACAGGTGAGCGATGAATTTCAAAAATTACTGAAGTATAAAAGCAATATTACGGTTGTTCCTATTTATGGGGGACAGGAAATCGGCAGGCAGTTGAAAGCATTGAAGAAAAATCCGCATATCATAATAGGCACACCCGGGCGTACGATAGACCATATTAAACGCGGCACCCTGAAGTTGGAATCAGTTAAGTTTGTCGTCCTCGACGAAGCAGATGAAATGTTAGATATGGGATTCAAAGATGATATTGAATTAATCCTTGCAAAAACACCGAAAGCAAGGCAGACAATTATGTTTTCTGCAACTATGCCGGAAGAAATTACAAGAATTATGAAGAGGCATCAGAATCAACCAAAGAGAATTGATGTTACTCAGAAAAAAATTGATTCGCCGAAAATCGAACAAATATATTTTGAATTGCAGGAAAAAACAAAACCGGAAGCATTGGCGAGGCTTCTGGACCTTCACAATATCAAACTGGCTTTGGTATTCTGCAACACAAGAAGGAAAGTTGATACATTGGTCGAGGTGCTGAAATCGAGGGGATACTTCGCAGAGGGCTTGCATGGCGAGATGAATCAAAATCAACGGGAAAGAATGATGAACAACTTCCGCAACGGCTCTACTGAAATATTGGTAGCGACTGATGTTGCCGCCAGAGGGATTGATGTTAATGACGTGGAAGCAGTGTTCAATTATGACCTGCCGGGTGATGACGAAGATTACATCCACAGAATCGGCAGAACAGGCAGAGCAGGTAAGTCGGGAATTGCTTTTACTTTTATAGTTGGCAAAGAAATTTATAATATGAGAAGAATCGAAAGATTAAATGAGACAAAAATAAAACGCTCGATGATACCAACCATAGACGACCTCGACGAATCAAGATTGGAAGCCATAAAGAATATGATATCGGCAACGATTGACAAAGGACATTTGAGCAAATTCATTAATTACATTGAAACTTTAGTGGATGAAGAATTTGTTACTATGGACATAGCCGCTGCATTATTGAAAATCACTCTCGACAGAAAAAATGAAAGTTATGACAATTCTATGAATTTTCATGATTACTCATTCCAGGAAACTCCCAAAGAAAACTTTAAACGTGGCAAAGGCAGAAGCAGTGGCAGGAGAAAAGGTAATTTCCGCTCCGGCGGCTTTGATAGAGGCGAAAGTAAAAAATCAGGCTATAACCACGGTAAATTTGGCAAGGACAAACATAAAAGTAAAGAGAATAAACCTTGGAATAAGAAGAGAAGTAAGTAGTCGGGAGTTGGAAGACGGAAGTCGGAAGTCGGAAGTCGGAAGTCGGGAGTCGGAAGACGGGAGTTGGAAGTCTGAAGTCTGAAGTCGGAAGTCGGGAGTTGGAAGACGGAAGTTAATAGTTAAAAGTTAGTCTTGTTTGCCAAAAAAACCAGATACACTTTTCATTAGGTAATCCTTTCTAATCTTCATATTCATTACCGGAATAAGTTAAAAACCACACCCCACACCTAATTTTTTAATATTGCATATTTATTTCGGGAAAGTTGATTAATTTATTTTTGTTGGTTTTGACAAAAAGCAATTTATTATAATAGAATTTGTTTTTCAAAATATAAATATAAGGATTGTAAATGGAAAAGTATGTTATTAACTGGACAAAAATTGATGAAGCACCTGAAATGGCTTCATACTGTCTGCTCCCCATAGTTAAAAGCTATTTGAAAGGTACCGGAATTGATGTTGTTACAAAAGATATTTCATTACCCGGAAGAATTTTAGCAAATTTTCCCGACAAACTGAAGGAAGAGCAGAAAATTCCTGATTACCTGACTGAACTTGGTAATCTTGCTAAAACACCTGAAGCCAACATTATCAAATTGCCGAACATAAGTGCTACAATGCCCCAGCTACAGGCTGCGGTTAAGGAATTGCAAGATAAAGGATATGAAATACCGGATTATCCCGAAGAGCCGAAGAACGATGAGGAAAAAGCATTGCAAACCAGATTCAGCAAGGTGCTTGGTTCGGCTGTAAATCCCGTTTTGCGTGAAGGAAACTCCGACCGAAGACCTGCGGTTGCCGTTAAAAAATTTGCACAGAAATTTCCACACAAAATGATGAAGCCCTGGCCCCAATCAGGTTCCAAGGCAAGAGTTTCTCATATGGCAGAAAAAGATTTCTATGCAAATGAAACATCTGTAACCGTCGACAAAGCCTGTGATGTTAGAATCGAATTTGAAGGTACGGATGGAACAAAAAAGATATTGAAAGAAAAGCTGTCGCTGCTTCCGGGTGAAGTAATTGATTCGACTGTGATGAATGTAGCGGCATTACGAAAATTTTATGCCGAGCAGATTGAAGAAGCCAGGAAAGACGGTGTACTTCTTTCTCTTCACCTCAAAGCTACAATGATGAAAGTTTCCGACCCGATTATGTTCGGGCATGCAGTATCTGTTTATTATAAAGATGCACTTGACAAGCATGCTGATGTACTTCGTGACATTGGAGCAAATGTAAACAACGGGCTTTCAGATATTCTCGATAAACTGAATAAACTTCCTGCGGCTAAAAAAGCAGAGATTGAAGCAGATATAGTAAAGGTTTATGCAAAACAACCGGAGCTTGCGATGGTTGATTCAAGAAAAGGGATTACTAACCTGCATATACCGAATAATATAATAGTAGATGCCTCGATGCCTAATGTAATTCGTGACGGCGGCAGGATGTGGAATAAGGAAGATAAACTACAGGACTGCATCGCAATGATACCTGACAGATGCTATTCTACGATGTATGAAGAAATTCTCGAAAATGCAAAAGCGAACGGTCAGTTTGACCCTTCGACTATGGGAAATGTTGCAAATGTCGGATTGATGGCTCAGAAAGCCGAAGAGTATGGTTCTCACGACAAAACTTTCGAAGCAACAGGCAATGGAAAAATTCGAGTTATCAATAATTCAGGTGAAGTGCTTCTCGAACAGAATGTGGAGAAAGGCGATATATTCAGGATGTGCCAAGCAAAGGATGCACCTATTCGCGATTGGGTAAAGCTTGCAGTCAGAAGAGCCAGAGCCACAGGTTCTCCCGCAATATTCTGGCTCGACGAAAACAGGGGGCATGACAGGCAAATCATAAAGAAGGTAAATAAATATCTGCCCGAAGAAGATACATCCGCTCTTGAAATACGTATTATGAAACCTATTGATGCGATGAAGTTCACTCTGGAAAGAGTACGCAAGGGATTGGATACTATTTCTGTTACAGGAAATGTCCTTCGTGATTATCTTACAGATTTGTTTCCGATTCTTGAGCTGGGTACGAGTGCAAGGATGCTTTCTATAGTTCCACTGCTGGATGGCGGAGGATTGTTTGAAACCGGTGCAGGGGGTTCAGCTCCCAAGCATGTTGAACAATTACTGAAGGAGGGGCATATAAGGTGGGATTCGCTCGGTGAATACTGTGCATTGGTGCCTTCACTCGAAATGATAGCTGAAAAATCAGGAAATGCAAAAGCTAAAATAATGGCTGAAACATTAGACCAGGCAGTTGGGAATTACCTGGAGAATGCAAGGTATCCCTCACGCAAGGTGAATGAAATTGACAACAGGGGAAGCTCTTTCTACCTGTCAATGTATTGGGCTCAGCAACTTGCAGCACAAGATAAGGATTCAACACTGAAGGAACGTTTTGGCAAAATTGCAAAAGCACTCGAAGAGAATGAAAAGAAAATTGTCGGGGAACTTCTTGAGGCACAGGGCAAGCCTGCTGATATCGGAGGTTACTATTTACCCGACCCGGAAAAAGCAACAAAGGTTATGAGACCAAGTGCGGTGTTCAATAATATTATTGATACGATGTAAGAAAAAAAAATCATCTATTTTAAAGGGGAATCATGCAGAGGTAGGATTCCCCTTTTAGTTTAGTTACACTTCAATTTTTTTATTAATTGTTTTCATTAACCCAAAATATTCATTAGAAACCATGAAATACCTATGGACTAAGAACAGGCTTGTCATTCTGAGGAGTGAAATGACGAAGAATCTCTTACACGAATGAGATGCTTCGACTTCGCTAAGCATGACACTTACAAACTATTATGAATTTCCTAATGAATAATTTGTATTTATACAATTCATTTCCATCTCATTGTTTAGCTAAGCCTAAAACATTATAACAACTTAGTGGTTGCAGATATTTTACTGATAGTCATTGAATTGTAGTAAAAAATAAATAACTTTGTATATGATAATAAAGCGGAAAAGCAGTATTGATGATAACTAATATTTATGAATTTTTGTTAATTTTAAAATGAAGGATAAATCACATATTTTCTTTATTTTTTCAATCATTTTCGGATTAATAATCATTGCCCAAATCGCTGACTGGCTCCTGAAACCTGCGAGCTTTGACAAGTTCGGACACTACAGATGGAATGCCGTCGGCGAAATTCAATCTCAGAAAATTGTTAACCAGAATATTAAAGTTTGTCGTGAATGTCATAAAGACATTTATCAGATACACGAAAAGGATGCACACTATAATGTACCTTGTGTTGACTGCCATGGTGCAGGTAATTTGCATGTTGCATTTCACAAAGGCGGAAAAGGAGCAAAAAATATATCAGTAAAACAAGCAGTATTGAAGAAGGAATATAATCTTGAAGGTTGTCTCTATTGCCACAGAAAATTAGCGGCAAGGCCCTCGGATTTTCCGCAGATTGATGTTGAACAGCATTTTAAATTTCTGAATGTAACTGACCAAAAAACAAAATGCACGGATTGTCATAATCCACATGAACCCATATTCCTTTTAACTGACGTCAGGAATTCCAGGTTACATCCAATCGTTTACAAGTGTAATGACTGTCACAATAAACCTGTAAAGAGCAGTTACAGCGACGTTCCCAATCACCCGAAAATATTTGAGTGTAAGGACTGCCATGCTGAAATAGTAAATGATTTCAGTCAGCGTCCTCATCATAATTATGTTGAGTGCAGAACCTGTCATCTTTTCCACAAGGAAAATGAAACAATTGGAAGAATATACAAAAACGGGAACGCAAAGTTTTGTTTGTTATGTCATGAAAAGAAAAGTTTTAAGAGTGAGACATATCCTCCTAAAATTGAATGGCCTTCTCATATAAGTAAAATCGGATATATTAAAAACGGAGATGAAAAGACATGCTTGAATTGCCATTCCAATCAGATTCATAAGATGGTTTTAGGTAATGGAAAAAGTCCTCATAAAGGAAATTGGAGAAAGGAACATAAAAATTTTGCATTTAATAAAACAACGAACAAGATGAATAGCTCATGCAGTTTATGCCATCAGAAAGATTTTTGTTCATCTTGTCATAAGTTGGAGATGCCTCACCCCGGAGATTTTGCCGAGGTGCATAAAGACATGATTCAGAAAAAAGGTAAAACATTGTGTTATAATTGTCATGGAAGGCAGTTTTGTGCTGCATGCCATGAATAAATTCATTGAAAATTTGGAATGTTGAGTGTTGTGTTTTTTGTGTTGTATGTTGAGTTGAAAATTGAAAATTAAAATTATGGGTTTTGATATGGGACATAAAGACAGACGTAAATTTATAAAGTTAGGACTGTACAGCAGTGCCGGTGTTCTTGTCGGTTCTTTTTATGCTTTCAGTAAAAGAGAAATAAGCCCGGAGTTAAAAAAATATGAGGATTTGCTAAAGTTCGACTGGGGATTTATCGTTGACACGACAAGATGTATCGGCTGTGGTGCCTGCGTAAGAGCCTGTAAGATTGAAAATGATGTACCGGACACATATTTCAGGACATGGGTAGAAAGATATGAAATCAATAATAAAGAGATAGTCAGGGTTGATTCGCCGGAGGGAGCAATAGAAAGTTTCAAATCGAATAATTATTCCGATGACATAGTTAAAGCTTTTTTTGTACCTAAATTATGCAATCACTGCTACAATTCTGCATGTACACAAGTTTGTCCGGTTGGCGCTACATTTCATTCGCCTGACGGGGTTGTCCTGATTGACAAAGAGCATTGTGTCGGCTGCGGATATTGTGTTCAAGCCTGTCCTTATGGCTGCAGGTATATAAACCACGAGAAAGGAACGGCGGATAAATGCACGTTATGCTACCACCGCATAAGCAAAGGTGAAAGTCCGGCATGTGTGAACGCATGCCCAAGGAATGCGAGAGTATTCGGAAATCTTAAGGACCCGAAAAGTCAAATCCGCAAAATCCTGCATCAAAGAAGATATGGCTTGCTAAAACCTGATTTGGGAACTAATCCCAAATGTTATTATATTGGACTCGATTTGGAGGTTAAATAATGGATCCTTCACATGGTTTTTTATTTCCGAACGAACTTCATATAACATGGACTGTAATGATTGTCCTTTATCCCTACATTACAGGGATGGTGGCGGGTGCTTTTATTGTTTCATCTTTTTATCATGTTTTTGGCATGGAAAAACTAAAACCTATTGCCAGGTTTGCTCTTGTTTCATCATTTGCTTTTTTACTATTTGCAACCTTACCTTTATTAAATCATCTTGGAAGGCCTGAGCGTGCAATCAATATTCTGCTTACTCCAAATTTCAATTCTGCAATGAGTGGGTTTGGATTTATATATATGTTTTACATGATTATTGTTTTCCTTGAAATTTGGTTCAGTTACAGGGTGGAATTAATTGAAAGATATTATAAGTCTAAGGGAATAGTAAAATTTATTTATAATATAATTATATTAGGGAATACCAATGATAATGAAAATACAA
>JAKAKE010000173.1 GCA_021824625.1 Bacteroidota bacterium
TTGAGCGTTGCGATTTACTGGTTAGCTTTTATCTGGAACGGCTTTAAATTAAAGTCTCCGGAATTATCATTCCGGGTGATTTTATCCTTAAGCTTGTTTTTCATTGTAGTTTTAATATTTAATCCGTTCGGTTAAGAATATAATAAATAGATAATAATAATTCTGAAACAAATATCTCAAATATCGAATTGGTTAGGTAATGAACCTGCCTCTTGAAAATTTTGATTGTGAATTGTTAATTGTGAATAGTTAATTCTACAATCTGACATCCAGCCTTACATAAGTCCAAAATGATATATCTTTTTCAATCAGGGATGGATTATAAATTTCCTTCATTACTTCTCCTGCAAAAAATAAGCCCCCGCCAAGCTCGATAAAAATATTCTCGTGCAGATTATATCTTCCGACAAGATTTAGCTCTTCTCCCAGAGTGCTTTTACCCGTAGCACTTTTTTGGTTTGTAATAAAGTGCCAAACAGCCAAATCAATAGAAAGAGGACTGTCTTTTGGTACATATTTGCATTTCAAATGTAAATTATTCAATCCGAGATTGTTTGTTGATTTAGTAAGGTCACCTGAGAAGTAATCCATATAACCATTGAATTGATGGTTCGTTCCCCAAGGTCTCCAGAATGTATTAGTCTTTTCTTTTTCTGTAGGTTTAGTACCTGAAACCGTTTCTACATTCAAGGAAGCAGTTATTGCACTTAATTTATACTGAATTCTTAAACATCCTAAATAAGAAGATGCTTCCTTATTTTTTGTTCCACCGAACAATGAATGGCCGGTTTGATATGCTGTTTCAAGTTCAATATTAATATTACCTGATTTAAATTCATAATTCAGCCCTGTTGTCAGCAACTCTGCATCTTTATGGGTAGTATCGGTTTTTTTGTTATTATTTTCATATAATCCCAGAAGTTCAACTTTGTGTTCTTCTCCTAAATTTATAGTTGACCATAATCCGTAAATATTAAAACTTGTGTCAATCTTAGAAGAAAATGGATAACGAGTCGGATCTGTTAGTGCAGTATGGGCAAGGCTGAAAGCATCAACATAGAATTTCTTTCTATCATAACGGATTCTGTATCCGTCCCATGCACGGGCAACATAATTCCATGGATTAGGCCCGAGGATTCTGCCACTCCCGTACTCGATTTCAAATCTTCCGACACGAACAGATAACGGAATATTGAATATATTTTTTATATCAATGTACCCCTGGTGCAAATCAATGTTTGCAAGATTCTTTGTCGGGTTAGCAGTCTGTCCCCACACTCTTGAATCCTGAAACTGAATGAAGAAAGAAATATCATCAAATAGATTTTTCTCGGCATTTACTCTTGTTCTCATAAGAGTATATGAAAGAGGAAATGTTTTGTTATCGAAATCTTTTCCATCCATCTCAGAACGCATCAAAACATGTCCGCTGAACTTCCATTCATTTTGCTTTACTGAGTCATTTTGAGCAATAGAATGAAATGAAATAAGGAAAAACAAAGTAACAAGTATTAGAAAATTTTTCATCGAAGACCCCGATTAATTTTTATCAATACTTTTTTATTTTTACATTGATTTACAATTTTTACAAATTTAGTTTGTCAATTTCCAATTAAAACCTGTTAAATCAATTATAACTTAAAACTGTATGGAATATGTTGGTGAACTATTTGCTTTATTGACGGCTGTATTATGGTCGTTTTCATCCTTTATATTCACAACTGTCGGCATTAGAATAGGAACAATCCAGTTAAATATCTATCGGTTATTAATTGGTTCTATATTTCTTCTAATCACTTTCTTAATCCTAAATATTCAAATTACTGCTGCTCCAATGCAGATATTATACCTGGGATTAAGCAGTATAATCGGGTTGGTAATTGGAGACACATTTTTATTTAAGGGTTTTGAAACAATAGGTCCGAGACATACATTACTTATTATGTCAATAAATCCTGCGATTGCCGCAATAATTGCATTTTTTGCCCTTAATGAAACATTAGGTGGGTTTGCAATATTAGGTATGATTGTAACTCTCGGAGGAATTGCTCTTGTTATTATGGATAAGAAGCAAAATGAAAACTCAAGATTCAAAATAACCCGGAGAGGATTGCTGTATGCTTTTATTGGTGCGGCAGGTCAGGGTGTGGGAATAATATTTGCAAAAATGGCTTTTGTTCATGGTGATATTCACGGTTTGGTTGCAACTTTTATCAGGTTGGCAATTGCGGCTATCATTCTGTTTCCTGCCACTGCGATACTTGGAAATATCAAAAATCCAATCAAGATGTTTTCGAAAGATAAAAAAGCATTCGGATTAATTTTAATTGGTTCTGTATTAGGTCCTTTTCTTGGAATTACATTCAGTTTTTATGCTATCATTTATACCAAAATTGGTATTGCATCTACTTTGATGGCTACAATACCAATTATTATGCTTCCTCTTTCAGTTTGGATTTACAAAGAAAAACTCACTTGGAAATCTATTGCCGGTGCATTTATCACTGTCGCAGGTGTAGCAATTTTATTCCTCAGATAAAGTTTTCAACATGCTTGTATTAAAAAAAATAATTATATAGTTTTGAATTTATTGCAGGCACACATTTATTCCTGTCAGAATGTATGTGTTAATAGGGAAGCAGGTGAAATTCCTGCACGGTAGCGCCGCTGTAAGGGTGTACAAGTTTTTTATGCGAAAGCAGCCACTGCGAAAGTCGGGAAGGCAAAAAGCAAGGATGATACCCAAGTCAGAAGACCTGCCTGCATGGCTCATTGGTTTATACATTTATGTATAAGACATTCGCGCTTTGACGAATGCTATGAGGAAATACCAGGTTCAATTTCACAGGCTAATTTTACATACGCCTTAACAATCCGGTTGTTTTCTCATCACATTAATTTAATAGTTGTGTCTTGGTTTTCTTAAACAAAGAATTTATTATTATTCCAATTATGGTGTAATATGAAATTCAATTTCTTTAATCATCATTTCTACGATTTGATGTATTGCAGGCCAGTCCTGGTATCAGCGTACTTATTAATAGTATTTGCTTCATCAGTTTTTTCTCAGAACAAAGAAGTTAAGGATTCTGTCAAAACAAAATTTCCTGAAATTGTTGTATCTGCTTCACGGCTGAATATAAGCTCGGGTACTGATTTTTCAGCATATTCAACAATTACAAAATCTGAGTTAACAAAACTTGGCGCAGTACAAATTTCGGATGTCCTTCAATTTATTCCCGGAATTTTTATAAAGAATTATGGCGGGATGGGCGGCTTTAAAACTTTATCACTTAGAGGTTCAACCGCAAAGCAAACTGTAATAATGATTGACGGTTTCAGGATTAATTCAACTCAAAACGGAATGAGCGATTTAAGCATCATTCCTATTGATATGGTAAATGAAATTGAAATCGTCAGGGGAGGAAATTCTGCTTTGTTTGGTGCTAATGCAATCGGAGGTATTGTAAATCTGATTACAAGAACCAGTGACACGGTTAGTTTCATTAAAGGAAAAATAAACTATGGTTCTTATGATGATTTTCTAACTTCTATTAATAGCAAATTCATTTCATTTGTCGGTGATTTTGATGGTTCTTTGGAATATTCAAGTTCTCAAGGTGATTATAAATTTCAAGTAACCGATTTTGGTGAAAGTAAAACCCTGCATAGGGAAAATGCAGAATTTGAGAATATGTCATTTTCTATATCACTTAATTCAAAACCGTCTGATTTAAATTATTCAATTAAAGGAATCGCGAGAATATCAGACAGAGGTACACCAGGTGCAGTTACTCAGAATAATGTCGAAAATGCTTTCGCCAGGCTTAAAGAAAAAGAATTAATAATTCTTGGTGCATCCTCTTTAATATTCGACGAAAATCAAATATTAAACATAACTTCGCTTTTTAGAATAAACGATTACAATTATCGCGACCCACTCCTCAAATGGTACTCTCCAACCGGAATAGATGAAATTTTCACAAACCGTGATTTTCAGATTACATCAAAATATTCCTATAAATATCAAAAATTTTTAACAGACATAAATATTGAAAGTGGTTATTCGGATATTCGCGGAAATATGCTTCAGCCTGGAGTTGGTGATTATAGAAAAAGGAGTTCTTTCGGCATTTCAGCACGAGTAGAAAATTCATTCGGAATTTTCAATGAATCTGATTTTACCTGTCAACTTGGATTGAGAGCTGATATATTGTCTGATGCCGGAAATGCTATATCTCCACTTGTTGGATTAATTTATAATGTAGCCTCATTGCCATTGAAATTCAGATTCAATTACGCTTATAATTTCCGTCCTCCGAATTTCAATGAAATGTATTACCTCAATTACGGCACTGCGAACTTAGTTCCTGAGCGGTCTCATTCATTTAATCTCGGATTAAGTTGCGGTGTAATTTCGAATACAACAATTGAAACGGAAACATTTCTTATTTCAACAAAAAATCAAATCATATCTGTCCCTAACAGCCCCGTTCAGTGGAGTGCAAGAAATTACGGTAAGGTACTGACGAAAGGCTTGGAATTGAGAGTAATATCATCTTTATTTGACAAGTTAATAAATTTTCAATTAGCTTATACTTTGCAGGAAGCTATTGACAAAAGCACTGAATCACCAACATTCGATATGCAAATTCCTTATGTACCTCAAGAATTAATTGCAGGTACTGTTGATTATAATTTTGTGGGATTTATTGTTGGTTTAAATTTCCAGTATTCAAGTTATTATTACACTCTCCCGGGGAATTCTCTGAATAATTTAATGCCGTCATACACAATTTTAAATGCGTTTGTTTCAAAGAATCTTGGATTGTTAGGAACAAATATTGAATTAAGGATTGACTGTAATAATTTATTCGATACTCAATACAGTGTCGTTTGGAAATATCCTATGCCGGGCAGACTTTTGAAGGGTGGAATATTAATTAGGATTTAAAATAAAAAATAGAAAATAATTATGTAACGATTTATAAAAAATAATGAGAGGTTTGAAATGAAAAAATATTATGTCTTTTTTGCAGGTTTAATGATACTCATCGTATCTTGTGTCAAACAGCCTTCAGAGCCAATTGACGACAATACAAACATCGGTAAAACAGGAGCTTTCATCTTGTGTGAAGGTTTGTATAATAAAGATAATTCAACACTTGACAGGTTTGATTTCGCATCGAATACAATTTTAAATGATTATTTTGGAAAAACTAATACCGGATTACGGCTCGGTGATTCGGGAAGTGATGTAGTCATAATCGGCAATAGAACATATATTACAGTTTCTGCATCGCATACAATCGAAGTCATGGAAACTTTAACGGGAAAATCACTTGGTAGAATTATTTATTCACAAACCAGTTCTCCGAGAAAAATATGTATGATTAATGATTCAATAGGATATGTTACTGACTTGTTAAGGAATTCAATTTCAAAAGTAAATCTCAAATCACTCACAATCATTCTCGATAGTCTGCCTGTCGGCCCTGCACCTGAAGGAATTGCTTTCTATAATAATTATTTATTTGTAGCAAATTCCGGTTTCGGTGATTATATGGCAAATGTTCCGAAAGCAGGTACAGTCTCTGTGATTGACATTACAACAAACCAGGCAATAAAAGAATTGAAAAACCTGCCAAATGTAATTGAGGTACTTATTAATAAAAAATCCGGAAAGTTATATGTCGGTTATTTGAATCTTCCATCCTTATCTGATTCAACCGGTGGGATTGCTGAATTTAATTTAAACACTTTCGATGAAACAAGAAGATGGAAGTTCAAAGCATCTGGAATTACTCTATCATCAACAGGCGATTCACTTTTCTTTTTCAAGGATAGTACGGTTTCAATGTTAAAACTGAAAGATGCAAATCCGCAACCACAGGAATTATTTACGAATTCTGCAAGCAGTGAAACGTGGTATTCACTTTCTTACTCAGCTTATAATAATTCATTATACGTTGGTAATGCCAAAAACTTTCAGGTTAATGGTTCATTGTTGATTTATCCTTTAAATGATTTATTAAATCCGAAAGTATTTCAAACGGGTATTAATCCGAATAAAATCGTGTTCTTTTAAAAAATAATGATTTACCTTAAGTCATTCTGAGCGAAGAGAAGAATCTAATTGTATATTGGTGCTATTATTAAGAGATTCTTCATTTCATTCAGAATGACTCAAAAAAAATGTAGTATAACCGTTTCAGGAGTTACTCCTTACACAACAAATTTAAAATTTGTTTTTCGATTAATATTAATTTTCTAAATTGCCTGTTTTGGTTTACTAAATTGAACGGAAAGCCTAAATCTAATGGCAGAGACGGAAAATAATATTAAAAAGCAAAAATATATTTCAGTAAAAGGAGCAAAGCTTCACAACCTGAAAAATGTGTCGGTGGATATTCCCCATAATAAATTGACTGTTGTTACAGGTGTCAGTGGTTCGGGGAAATCAACTCTCGCATTCGATACTATCTATGCCGAAGGTCAGAGAAGATTCGTTGAATCCCTCTCAGCCTATGCCCGTCAGTTCCTCGAAAAGATGAATAAACCTGATGTTGACCTTATCTCAGGATTACCCCCTGCAATAGCAATAGAACAAAAGCCTGCTGGAAGAAATCCCAGGTCAACTGTTGGCACGACCACTGAAATCTATGATTATTTCAGGCTTTTATTCGGCAGAATAGGTGAAACAAAATGCAGGAACTGTGGAAAACCGGTTCGTAAAGATACTCCTTTATCTGTTGCCGAAACTTTGTTAAAGTTGGATGAAGGAACTAAACTTTATATTATGTTTACATTGTCAAAACAAGCAAGAAATGTTAATTCTGAAATTGATAAGTATCAAAGCAAAGGATTTTTCAGAGTTATACTTAGAAAATCAGATGAAATAATAAATCTTACTGAACAAACTTTACCTGATGAATTAAATGTTGAGGATGTCTATATTCTTGCTGACAGACTCGTTCTCAATAAAGATAAGGAATCCATAACAAGGCTGACTGAATCAATAGAATCAGCCTTCAACACAGGCGATAATCGAATTGTAATTCGAAATCTCGAAACTGGAAAAGAATATTCATTCAGTTCGATTTTTGAATGTGCCGACTGTGAAATTGTTTATTCAGAACCTGAACCCAAATTATTCTCCTTCAACAATCCTCATGGTGCCTGTCCTGCCTGCCAGGGTTTCGGGAGAACCGTCGGAATTGATGAAGACCTTGTCATTCCTGAAAAAACGAAATCAATCAGCAAGGGTGCAATTCATCCTTTCCGAACACAAGGCTTCAACATTCATCTTCGCGATTTGCTGAGAGTTGCATCCAGAAACAAAGTTCGTGTTGATGAGCCTTTTGAAAATCTCACGAAAGAAGAAATTGATATTGTCTGGAATGGTGCAGGAGACTATCTCGGTATCAACGGCTTCTTCAATTTACTCGAAGAGAAATCTTATAAACTGCACTACCGTGTATTGATGAGCCGATACAGGGGATATACTACATGCAAGGCTTGCGGCGGTTCGAGGCTTCGTACATCGGCAAGACTTGTTTTTGTTAACGGGCAAACTATTCCCGATTTGATTAAAATGCCGCTCGTAAGTGTCCTCGATTTTGTGAATAACCTGAAACTTAATAAGTACCAGGAACAAATTGCAGGGCAGCTTGTCAAGGAAATTAAATGGAGAATACAGCTTCTCGTTGACATCGGATTGCATTATATTACTCTTGAACGGCTGACTCACACTCTTTCCGGAGGTGAATTACAGAGAATAAATCTTTCCACTGCACTTGGTTCTTCACTTGTCGGAACTCTCTATGTATTGGATGAACCAAGTATTGGTATGCATCCGCGCGATACTGACAGACTGATGGATATTCTTTATAAACTAAGAAATCTCGGAAACACAATCATCGTTGTCGAGCATGATTTCGATATAATCAAAAAAGCTGATAATATCATTGATATGGGACCAGCCGCAGGCGAACACGGAGGACAAATAATTTATTCAGGTGATTTTGACAAGTTGAGCATTTCAAAAGAATCACTCACAGGCAAATATTTGTCCGGTCAATTAAATATCAATATCCCTGAAAATAGAAGTTCCGGCTCAAGTAAATTTATTACAATACACAAACCGAGAAAGTACAATCTGAAAATAGATAAAGTGTCATTCCCGCTTGGCTGTATGGTTGTCGTTACCGGAGTATCGGGTTCGGGTAAAAGCACACTTGTCAATGATGTTTTATATGCTACTCTGAAAAAATCATACAGCGGTATTGACGGTACAGCAGGCTCTTACGAAAAGATTGAAGGCACTGACTGGCTCAGCTATTCCGAGTTAGTTGACCAGGCTCCGATTGGCAGGTCTTCGCGTTCGACACCTGCGACTTTCACAAAATCATTCGATTTTATCAGGGAACTTTATGCCAATACACAAGCATCGCGTCAGCTTGGATTGAAGCCCGGTTATTTCTCATTCAATGTACCCGGAGGCAGGTGCGAAGTCTGTGAAGGCGAAGGCTCGGTTACAGTTGATATGCAGTTCCTTCCCGATGTCCATCTCGAATGTGAGGCATGCAAGGGAACGAGGTACAGCAAGGAAGCGAGAGGTATCTTATTCAAAGGAAAATCAATCGTTGATGTTCTCGGCATGACCGTTGATGCTGCAATCGAATTTTTCAAAGACCACAAAAAAATCGTGAACAAGCTGAAACCATTACAACAGGTGGGACTTGGTTATCTCAGAATCGGACAGCCCAGCACAATGCTGTCGGGCGGCGAGTCGCAGAGAATCAAGCTGGCTTCACATTTGGATTCAGAAAATTCATCCGAAACATTATTCATTTTTGATGAGCCGACAACAGGCTTGCATATACACGACATTTCAAAACTGCTCGAATGTTT
>JAKAKE010000220.1 GCA_021824625.1 Bacteroidota bacterium
TCTCTTCAGCAGTTGATCGTGTTACTTTTAATCTTGATTTTGGCATTTGTATACCTGCATTGTTTAACATAATGCAAATATACAAAATTTTATTCATTGTGTAAATTATTATTAGACTTTATATAAATTAAAAAATCCTTTTCTGATTCCTGCTTTTTATACTCTGGAGCACAGAAAAAGGAACAGTATATTTCCCGAAATTTGAATCATCATAATCGCGTGAACCATGATAATCCGAACCGCCTGTGGCAATGAGCCAGTATTGATTTGCTATTTGTGTAAGGTGTCTTTCGATTGTGTTGTTGTGCGATGGATGTACAACTTCAATACCGTCAATACCCATTTCAATCAGCTTGTATAACATTTCGGGTGATATGGTGTCGGAAGGATGGGCAAGCACAGCAATACCTTCGCATTTATTAATAAGCTCCAATGCGTCTTTTATTGAAAAATTATACTTGGGTTCATAAGCGGGTTTGCCATCGCTGAGATAAAGATTAAATGCTTCCCTCTGGTTCGCCACATAACCCCTATCAATAAGTGCGAAAGCAATATGAGGACGTGTAATCGGCGCTGCACCGGCTATCTTGCTAATCTCTTCGAAGTTAAATTCAATATTTATCTTTTTCAATTTCGAGATGATTCTCTTAGCTCGAACTTCCCGGGCTTTTTTGAAAGTATTAAGATACTGCTGAAGTTCTTTATTGTTGATGTCGAAATTATAGCAGAGAATATGAATCTCCTGCTCATCATCATAACAGCTAAATTCAATTCCCGTTATTATTTCAATTTGATATTTATTGCTGATTTCATATAATTCCTTATAAGCATCCACAGAATCGTGGTCTGTAATGCTGATAGCTCCGAGATTGGCTTTGACTGCCATCTTCAGGATTTCTTCCGGTGTTTTTATACCGTCGGAATAAATTGTGTGTATATGTAAGTCTGCTCTTCTCTTCATTTTAAAACATTTTAAAGGAGTATAATCCTGTCAGGTGTAACACCTGACAGGGTCTTCTTATCACATAGAATAAAATTTAGTTACTAAATCTATCGCTTCATTTATTTTAATAACAGCCCTTTCACCGGATGCCCTGTATTTTAATTCAATATTTCCATTCTCAACATTCTTTTTCCCAACAATGATCTGTACCGGAATACCGATTAAATCAGCATCATTGAATTTCACTCCGGGAGTATCGTCCCTGTCATCAAATAAAACTTCAAAGCCGGATTTCTTCAGGTCTTTACATAATTGTTCACATGTATCAGAAACATTCTGTGTATTCTTAATATTCAATCCCAATAAATGTACATGAAAAGGCTGTAGAGGCGGCATCCAGATTATTCCTTTATCATCATAATGCTGTTCAAGGTAACATGCCATTATTCTTTCGACACCGATTCCGTAGCTTCCCATTATGATTGGCTGTTCCTTTCCGTCTTTGTCGAGGAAGTTTGCACCAAGTGCTTCGGAATATTTTGTTCCGAGTTTGAATATATGACCGAGTTCGATAGCATTAACGACCCTCAATGGATTTGAGCAGGTCGGGCATTTTTCTCCTTCATGGATTGTCCTCAAATCATAGTATTCGTCCATCGTACAATCACGCATGAAGTCTATATTTTTATAATGGAATCCGTCTTTGTTTGCTCCGCTGACGAGCCCGTTTGCATCTTTAAGGCGATTATCCGCTATCATGCGGATTTTTGTTTTCATGTTTATAGGTCCCATGGAACCTGTGTTAGCACCTGTAATTTTTGAAAGCTCTTCGGGCAATGCGGGCCTGAAATTATTGGATTTCATTATTGACTGCAATTTGCTCTCATTTAACTCATCATTGCCTCTCATGAAAATCATCAGGGGTTCAGAATCAACTATGTAGAGCACTGATTTTGCACATCTTTCTTCAGGCAATGAAAACTGTTCAATCAAATCATCAATTGTTTTTGCATTTGGTGTAGGAAATTCTTCAAGTGTTGGATTTGGTTCAATTCTTCCGGATGGTTCAATATTGGATGTGGCAATTTCAACATTTGCCGCATAGCCGCATTCATCGCATACTGCACAAGTGTCCTCACCTGATTCGGATTCGACCATAAACTCCTGCGACTGCCTGCCACCCATTGCTCCGCTCGATGCACCGACTATGAAATATTTCAGATTCATTCTGTCGAATATTTTTTTGTATCCTTCGTAATGCTTGTTATATGCTTCGTCTAATCCTTCCCAGCTTGAATCGAGAGAATAGGCATCCTTCATTAAGAACTGCCTGCACCTCAGCACACCCGACTTGGGCCTCGGTTCATTCCTGAACTTAGTCTGTATCTGATACCAGATTTGTGGCATGTCCCTGTATGATTTTATATGCTGGCGTGCATGAAATGTGATGATTTCCTCGTGTGTGGGTGCGAGAACCAAACCCTCACGGTTTTTAATGTGAAACATTACATCACCCATTGCTTCCACCCTGTTAGTCTCTTCCCAAATCTCAATTGGATTCAATGCAGGAAGAAAAAATTCCTGCCCGCCTATTGCATCAATCTCTTCACGGAGAATGTCCATTATTTTCTTCAGTACATTATAGCCTAAAGGAAGAAATGAAAAAATACCTGCTCCTACCTGCCGAATCAGTCCTGCCCTCAACATTAACTGGTGCGAGGGAATCTGTGCATCTGCTCCAACTTCTTTTAATGTCGGTATGAATAATTCCGATTGTCTCATTCGTTAATCTAAATCAACTTATTGGATAAAATAAAGTTCTGAAACGTCAAAATTAACTAAATATTTTCTAAGTAGATAAATTAGGAATTAGAGAAGTATATTTTAAAGGAGTCTTTCTGTGTTCATTCTTTAATTATCACTATTTTCCCGAATTCCTTCCTCCCATGGTATTCAATTGAAAATATGTAAACGCCGCTTGTTAAGCTGTTTGTGAAGTTTGTTGTATTGTTATCGAGTATTGCAACTTTAATGTTTTGTTCTACTGTTATTTCAAGTTCTTTGCTGAATACTTCATCCATGTCAGTTTTATATAATTTTAGCATTACCTTTTCACCTGTTATCGAGCCATCAGGCACAGGGAAATAGAGCTTGTCATGCAGGCTTGATTTGAATGGATTTGGGAAAACAGGTGATGATTGGTAAAATACAGTGCCGGAACTGAAAAATAATGAATCAACAATGAAGCCTTCATTAGCAGTCATGCCATAATAATACCTGGTATCTCCAATCTTTCTTGTCCCTGCCTGCTGTGAGTTAGCACATAATATATTGAATGGCTTGTCATCAGGCTCTTGCTCTATAGCGGTTTTCAGGTCTATGTTTGTAACTAATATGTCGAGTGTATCATCTGATTTATTATTCACTGAAGGAAGTAAATACCTGTATGCTCTAAATTCAAAAGGTTTCAAATATCCATTATTACCAATTGATGGAGGAGAAAAATTCTTTACTTCAAAAAATGTTATTTCAGGATATTCCGAGGCTGATGGGAAATACTGCCCTTCCTTTGTCCTGCTTCCAGTATAATAAATCCAGGGTAAAAAATCACACCATTGATTTACAAGACATGTTCCCTGTTCTTTGTATGCACTATCTAAAGCTCTGTATCCGGCAATATCCCTGCCGATAAGCTCCCACATTCTTTTTAAAATGACATCGCCAAATTTTAAATAACCGTATTGTCCGAATATTCCGTATTTATAGCCGACATAATCATTCCCGTTTCCGAAAGGACATGATGGGCATGCTGGATTTTTAAACAACGTTTTCAGGTATGAGATATAATCCTTCGATTCGGGAAAGAGCCTGTTTTCCATCCATACACTTGTCATTTCCATTAATGAACCGGTGCTTGGTGTGGTTATCCCGTAATTAAGCTGAATTACATGATGAAATTCATGAGCCGCTGTGATTTTCATTCCCATTATACCTGTTTCTGTGAATGTGGGTGTAGTGTCGCTCGTCGAATCCAAAGGGCTGTAATCATTGTCAATCATTATGTAAGATGTAAAGCATCTGAATTTCCTTTTTGTATTTATTTGAAAATCAATTTCAGTCAATCCATAAAGCGTCTTTTCCGTATTAACATGATAATCGCCGAGATTAAAAACATATACATCATAAGCATCAGAGCCGCCATGCCCCTTATCTGGAGCAGGTGATAAATAACCGATTGAGTCAACTTCGACTTTATATGCATAGTCAAAATAATAGGCAACTGAATCAATATAATCGGGTATTCCATTGATGTCCAGGTCTTCAAGGTTCACAGTATTTTTTCCTGAAGTATCATAATGAATGAGAAATTTTCCTGAAGGTGAGGGATAAGTTTTTTGCTGGATACATCTTCCGTTGGAATCCAGTTCATTGCAGAGTGTATTCAATATAAGTTGTCTTTGTTCTAATGAAAGCAATATACCACATTTATCTCCCTTTTCTGTGGAAATATTATTTACCTCAGAAAAAACAGAAATACAAGTAAAAAACAGGAATAAAATTATGTGCTTATATAATTTCATAACAATAACATACTTTTCAATTCAGCAAAAATAATAAAATAACCATCCTAATGGATAGAATGATGAAGTATTAATAACTCAGATTACACATTATTATTATTTTTGGCATATAAAATTCAATCCCAATGTGATTGTCGTTCATTTCTGCTATTTATTAAACATACGTTCAACTCAGATGCAGTTGTAGTTAATTCCAGCTATGTATTTATTACAGACGTTCAATCCCTCTGGGATTGTAATTAAAAAAAAAGGAGTAACACCGTAGGAGTTAAACATCTGTAACTAAGACAATATCTCAAAAGGGAGCCAACTCCAGAGGAGTTGAACGTTATGGATAACAGAAATTATGTGATTACTTAAAAATAGTTAATAATTTTATTGATTTTCAATCAGCGGAACATTTCTTTAATCATACCCCATGTTCGGCGTATTCCACTTATGTTGTGGGTTACCGTAACATTATCGCTGTAAGAAATAGAATTGTCTTTTTTTACTATTTTCAGGCGGTAGGTATATATGTTTTTGCTTTGTGTGCCTGTGTTGTCGTCTTTCATGAAGGCTTCTTCGTCAACATACCTATATGAATAATTACTGCCTTTAGCATCCTGCGAAGTTAAATATGTGAAATTGTTAGCCGAATTAGTTCTTTCGAGTTCATAGCGGCTGACACTGCTTTCGTCTGCTGATTTCCATTCGATTGTAATATTCTTACCATCTGATTTTGCGTTGAACGAATCAAGCAAATTATCTCCTGCAATCAGACTTGCAGTTGTAAGGCTAAGCAACAATATGACTATCTTTAATTTCATGTTAACAAACTTAAAGAGCAATTAATTAAAAAGCAAATTTTTTATTTCATTGAATTTATTAAACCATTAAATAACCTGACGATAAATCATCTAATCAATTTTATTAATTTTAGAATAATTTATTCACTCCTGTGTTATAAAATTCCGTTTAAAATGGAAATGCGATGTAAGTATGATAGTAGAGAAAAGTGAATAATAAAACCGTAGGGTTTACCCTACGGTTTATACTAATTTCATACAACTGATTTATTATTCAAACGAAAGTGCAGAATCAACCTTGCCGCCAAGTTCGAGCACTTTTTGCTGCAAATACTGACTCATATATTTCAGATTCGGGTCAGGAGAACTCTGGTATCGCTTGATAATTCCCAAAGCAGTATCGAGTGCCGCGGCTTTTCCCTGCTTCTGCCTGACATCGTCAATAGTGTATTCGTCCAAAGTCAATGTAACATTATAGAGGTTCATAGCCACTTTTTGGATCTCGTCCTTATAAGCAGGATTGTTTTGAATCTGTCCGTAAATGTCGTTTGTCTTCCTGAATAATTCCTGTAATCTTGTTTTTGCAGAAGAATAGTCTCCAAGCAAACTGTAAAGCACGGATGAAATTCTATATGGGCCATAATAATTTCCCATAATCTCGCCGTACATTGCTTCGGAATTAAGTTTTTGGTTTGAAATTAATTCCTCGCATGATTTTATGCTCATCATGGCATATTTTCTGAATTGCTCTTTGGCTCCGGCATCATGGTATAAATTAGCAAGTTTAAATTCATACTCATAAGTCATAGGGAATTGTACCGGAGATAAATATTTATTCATAGTGTCTAATATTGCAATTGCTTTTTGAGAATTTTTGACATCCTTCAAAATTGTCGAAGCAAAATTCATGTATAATTCACGGTAGTTTGGTATTAACCTTCTGTGAACTTCATCATAGAAGACTGAAGGATTATCGAGATTTCTTAACTTAAATCCATAATAAGGTTCTTTGTGAAAATTATTGCTGTTATCAATTCTTAATAAGCATTTTCCGGTAATTTCCGAATCAATAGGTTTCTGGTAAGCTTCTTTTTGTTCGACCGGGCATATTCTCGCAGCCATACCTTCATACCTGAAGAATTTCTCAAGCCCGCAGAATGCATCAGGGCCCACAGTCGTCGAAAAATACACGGGTCTTTTAAATTGTACCTGTTTCAAAATATCGTAAACTAATTTATCCTGAACCCTGAAAATATAAACTCTCTTTTTATCTCTTTCACCATAGTATTTGCCGACGAATGTAAATTTCATTTTAGGGTCAGCCAGAAGCTGAGGGTCGTTTGTATATTTTGCCATAATATCCTGTGCTACGGGAATCTCGACATTTTGTGCTTCTCCTAACTCATAAGTGAGGGCAGCCGGGTCAGTTTCTGCCACAGTCAGGCTTTCATCGGGGAATGACAATGGAATTTTTTCGGCTCCCCACGGGTTTCTGTGCTTTAATTGGTGGACATACCACAAAGTATTCCCGAGGCTGAGGTTCACAACCCTGACATCCCGTCTTACCCCTTCGACATCCTGCAAAAACCAAACTGGAAATGTATCGTTATCACCATTAGTAAAAATAATAGCATTTTTCTCAGTGCTTTGTAAAATATTGTATGAGTAATCGAAAGGTATGTAATCCCCGGCTCTGCTGTGAATCTTCCAGCCTCCCATTGCCATGTTAAACGGAACTGCAATGAATGAAATAATAGCAACAACAGTTACAAGGGGAGTAGTGAATTTCCGTTTGCCAATCCAGTCAATTAAACCGTAAACTCCAAATCCAATCCACATACACCAGACCATAAATGACCCCGCATAGAAATAATCCCTTTCCCTTGGTTGCGGATTCTGCTGGTTTTGTGCGATTGCTGCCAGAACACCCATCAACAAAAACATGATAAAGAAGACAAGGGCTGTTTTCGGGTCTTTCCAAAAATGGAAAAACAATCCGATAAGTCCTATAAGTAAAGGCAGTGCATAAAATCTAACCGGGAATAAATGTGCATATCCGGATTTATAATTTAATATTTCCGAGTCTTTTTTTCCTGTAAATGCATAGTCTGCATCCTGAACATCACTCAGCCTGCCGACAAAGTTCCATAAGAAATATCTGAAATACATATGGTAAATCTGGTATTTGAACATATAACTCATTTCACCGGCAGTATTAACATTTTTAAATTCGGGCACCATGATAGCACTTCCATCATTGCATTGAACCTCTTCCCTTGTCGGTGGATTCCATTGCCCATAAACAAATTCCCCTTTGTCATCTTTCTCGTTATAATGTGAAACAAACTCATCATCTTGCTGATAGCGTCGGGGCCAGTTGGGGGCTTCTCCATATTGTTCTCTCCCGAGATAAGAAACGAGTGTATTCATATTCTTCGGCTCGTTTTCGTTCATCGGTGGATTTGAATTTGAACGCAGTAAAATTTGGGTATAAGTGCTGTAACCGAACAACATCAATAAAAACGAAAACATTGTTAAATTGAGAATGGGTTTGTTGTTCTTGTAGCTGTACCACAATGTTGCAATAGCACCCAGCACAAGAAGAATAAAAAATACTGTTACAGCAGGTGAATCAGTTACAATTGCTTCCTTGCATTCATTCTTAAATGGTAAATCACCCCCGAGGAATGCCGGAACCCATTTTATTATACCGGGATAAATCATGAAAAATATGAGAATAGCAATAATACCCATCACTATAAAAGAACGGGTAGAAAGCTTGTATTTTCTGAAATATATCAGCATTACAATTGAAAATACGGTTAAAATGCTGAGCAGGTGCACACCTGTTGATAATCCTATCAGATATGCAATTAATAATATGTATCTTTCATTACCGGGTTTGTCTGCATCTTCGTTCCATTTCATCATTAGATATACAATCACGGCAACAAATACATTTGAAAGCGAATAAACCTCGGATTCAACCGCATTAAACCAGAATGTATCACTGAATCCGAAAGCAACGGCACCGACGAAGGCGGAAGCATAAATTGCAAGTGATTCTGCAAAAGAACTTTCCTCCTCTTTTCTCATATAGACTATTGCTTTTACCGTTATCAAATAAAGAAACCAAATTGTAAAAGCACCTGAAAAAACCGATACCAGGTTAACACGCCAGCCGAAATCTCCGAATGGAATGAGTAAGTGGAAAACTTTTCCTATCATTAAAAACAGTGGAGCCCCAGGTGGATGAGGCACCTGCTGCCATATTGATGCCGCAGAAAACTCGCCGCAGTCCCAAAAAGGAACAGATGGCTGTACAGTCAATAGCAAAGTGATTAATGTTGTTAGAAATGCAATTATGCCTAAGCCATGATAAACATATTTTTTGTTCATTAGTTTAATCCAGATTTATTTAATAATTATTATTTTCTGCAAATAAAATGTAAGTTGCAAAAATAGGTATAATTAGCAAAATATTTAAATTGTTATACATTCCATTATCTTATAACTAAATTAAACTTATTTTATTTTGTGTTATGAAAAACG
>JAKAKE010000158.1 GCA_021824625.1 Bacteroidota bacterium
TGATGCAGTAAAAGTAGTTGTCAAAGCTCCTGCCTGAAGTGAGCCGTGAACAGCACCAGCGGCACCACCTTCACTCTGCATTTCAACAACAGTAGGGACGTTCCCCCATAAATTTTTTATTCCTTTCGATGCCCATTCGTCAGCCCATTCTCCCATGTTTGATGATGGGGTGATTGGATAAATAGCACACACTTCATTCACACGGTACATCACATAAGCGGCAGCTTCATTTCCATCAATAGTAACAAAAACCTTATCTTTCATTTAATTCTCCTAATCATAAAACTTATTAATTTTCTTATTCCTGTGTTTAAATATTATCACAAACAATAAGATTACAAATTTACAAAAGAAACACTAATATTACAGTCTCCCCGGCAAAAAAATATGATGTTTCCGATTCTGTAACCACAACTATTATAAAGATTTAATTTAGATTAAACTAATTGATTATAAATATCCTAATATTAGTTATTTATACATTCTGTTACTGATGAAACACTCTTTGGGGGACGGAGTAAAATTCTTTTGTTGTTTATCCTCTGATATATATACTTGTTTAACTATAGTATATTTACTTTTGTTTACCTAAACAAAAGTAGCAGTACAAAAAAAATAATTTGGAAATGTGATAAAACAAATTTAAATAGCAAATAACCTTAATACAATATAAAAAAGAAACTCACAGTATTTCATATAAATTTTAAGGAGTTTCAATTATGAAGAAGTATTTTTCATTAATCACAGTACTGTTAGCAATAGCTGCCATCGGACTAAGCGCTCAAGAACCTCACTTTTATTTCAATGAATTTGGCGATTCGATTAGTAATGATTGGCACCCCCCGACTCGACATACATTCATAATGAATTAATCATCAAATTCAGGCATTTTATAATAAATGGTTAAAAAAAAGATTCTTATATTTTTATATTCGATTTTATGGGTAATTTGATTTATAAAACCAAATCAATTAAAAGTCAATGTTTGATAAATTTACAAAATCCTATATGTGGATTATTTTTTATAAAGATTATTTATGATAATTCAATATTCTTTGAAAAAATTATGATTAGTATATAATTTGAGGTAAATATGTTGTTTTATAGATTATCATTTATTTTCGCTTTTGTATTAATTTCCTATTCTTGTAAAGATGATAATATAGTACAGGAAAATGATTATTTTATAGCAAAAGTTATTGGTACAAGCGTTGATTGTAAGACTATATTTATTATTAAATTTATTGACACAATATCATTGCCAGGTTATTTAAAATATCCGAGATTTGGAACTTATCCTAAATTTTGGGCGTTAAATTTACCTGATAGTTTAAAAAAAAAAGAATTGATAATAAAAATAAAATTCAGAGAACCATTAAATGGAGAAGAACCTCCTTGTACTTCTATGGGGCCCGGTTATAGATTTATTTTTATATTATCAGCAAAAAGAGATGAATAAATTTTAGATTGATGCTTGATATTTGTTATTAGTTAAATTCTTTCTGCGACTCTCATTTTTGCACTTCTTGCCCTTGGATTAGAGAGTAGTTCTTCTTTTGAAGGGACGACAGGCTTTTTTGTGAGTATTTTTAAAACTGGCATTGAGTTTGCTGTTTTAATATCTGTTCGTTCTTTCGAATAATCTTTAAATAAGGTTTTAACTATTCGGTCTTCGAGGGAGTGGTAGGAAATAATAACAATCCTGCCACCGGCAGAGAGGATGTTCACGGAATCTCTCAGGGTTCTTTCGAGCGTGTCAAGTTCATTATTAACGGCTATCCTAATAGCCTGAAATACCCTGGAAAGAGATTTATTGCGGATGTGATAGGGTACTGATTGTTCAACAATATCCCGAAGGTCGAAAGTTGTGCTTATAGGGTGGGCAGTGCGGCGAGTTTCAATGAGCCGCCGTGCTATAATACGTGAAAAAGGTTCTTCGCCCAAAAGGCGAAGAACCCTTTCCAGTTCTTCCTCAGTTGCTGCATGCAAAATGTCTGCTGCCGATTTTCCATGCGAACCAAATCTCATGTCAAGATTGGAGTCTGTGCGGTAACTGAAACCGCGGCAGCTATTGTCGAGCTGCCGCGATGATACACCGAGATCGAGCAGGAATCCGTTTAAGTTCCCCCTCATACCTTCTATGCTGCACGCCTTGTCGTAAGGCTCGTTGTGGATGACAAGTCTGCTGTCGCTACCCTTAGAGAGTTCCCCCCAGAACTTTTTACGGCAGTGGGCGACAGCCTCCTCGTCAATATCAAAAGAATGAACCCTTCCTCTTTCATTCAGTCTGTCGAGTATTTCTTCAGTATGGCCTCCCCCTCCTAATGTCCCGTCTATATAGACACCATCAGGGACGGTTACCAGTAAATCAATACTCTCTTTTAAAAGAACGGGCAGATGATAATCGTATTCAACTGCAAAAGCTTTATTTATCTTATGATATCTATTACTTTTTTTTTTCTTCTTCTTTTTCATTGCCTTTTGGACATTACTTTAGCGGCAATAACCTCAAATGATTCTCCACTTCCATCAATGTATTTGTCAAAGACATCAGGATTCCATATTTCAATATGGTCTCCAACTCCAATGATAACTACCTTATTATCAATTTCTCCATATTCCATCAGCTTTTTGGGGAGCATTATTCTCTGCTGTCCATCAAGTTCAACCTCTTCGCTCCACATTAAAAGTTTACGGAGAAAATATCTGCTCTCAGGCTCATACTGGTCAAGCTCTTCAAACCTGGCTTCTTTGAATTTCCATATATCGGAAGGATAAACTTCGATGCATTTATCCAGACCTCGGATGACTGTAAAAGTATCATCGGCATCGGGTGATACAATCTTCCTCATCTTTGCCGGAAGATTCACCCTGCCTTTACTGTCAACCGAATGTATTTCTTTACCTTTGAAAAATGCCATTTTTGAATAATAATTATGTTCTACTTATGTAAAATGAAAAGATTAAATAACTTTTCCCACTTTCTCCCACTTTCACACACACAAATAAAGTAAATTAAATTGAATAAGTCAACAGTTTTTTTTCAACATAATAGATTATATTTATTTTAAAGCTATAACTACATGATTATTAATAATTTATATAAAAGACTCCCGTCAAATGTTTTGTTATAAAGTATTTATAAAAATTTAAATTTCTCTCATATAGAGATAGAACTACAGATTAATTCAAAAGTGACTAACTTTTATAATTAACAGAAAAATATTAATTTGATAATTGTTGAACCGGCACTTATCAAAAGGGTATTAATAGAAAGGTGAAGGATTGAAAAGGATTTTACTATTAATTTTTGTTTTAAATTTAGTCTTTATTAACTTTTTGTTTTCAAAATGGACGAATGCCCGTGACCCGGGAGTTTTTGAAAATTTGTATGCGTTGAAGTTTATTAATAAAGACACGGGATTTGCAGCCGGTTGGTCAAGATATGCAACAATCATGAAAACAACCGATGGAGGCGAAAATTGGGAGAAAAGAGATTCACTGCCCTATCAGATTTTTTCAATAAACACATTAGACGGAGAAAGAATTTATGCGGCGGGTTCATCTTTAATTAATGAATGCGGATTATTACTTTTAAGCACCGACCAAGGGCAAAACTGGATACCCGATTTTTTCGATGGTAAAAGCAGGCCATTTTCTTACGGATTTTACACAATAGAACTTCTTAACAGCCAGACTTATCTTATGTCCGGTTATTATGGTATTATCGTAAAAACTACAAATGGCGGAGTAAAATGGGACACTGTAAATACCGGTGTAAATAATGAAGTTTTTACAATTATGGATTTTGTTGATGAGAATATTGGTTATGCTGCGTCAGGTGCGGGATACGATTTTGAAAATATAAATAAAATATATAAAACGACAGATGGCGGCAATAGCTGGTTTGTCATTAAAGATAGAGATTCCCTTTTAAGAATAGGCACATTAAAATTCGTTAATGCTGATATTGGATATATTTTCGGAAAATACAATACAAAAGCTGTTGCACTCAAAACTGTTGACGGAGGGCAGAACTGGTCAACAAACTATAACGGCAGGGTTGATTTTATGCTGTTAGCCGCCGATATAGTTAACGAAAATATAATTATAGCAGCCGGCGAAAAGGGTTATGTTATAAAAACAACGGATGGAGGGGAAAACTGGGGAGAAGAGAACACAGGTACAGGAGAAAGTTACCTGTCCGTTGAATGTGTTGATGAATTTTATGGATATATCGGCGCCACAAAAGGATTAATAATGAAATACGATTTGTTTCTTGATGTTAATGAAAAAACACCGGACATTGCTAATATAGAACTTTATCCAAATCCTATTATGGATTTTGCATACTTTGAACTTGATGAATCAAATTTTCATTCCTATCAATTAAAAATCTTTGACATAATCGGTAATGAAAACCTCTCACTCTCAGGCATGGCTGACAAAAGGATTGAACTTAATCTAAGAAACCTCAAACCTGGAATTTACTTCTATTCATTAATAGTAGACAACAAAAAATCAATTACAGGAAAGATAATTAAATTATAAATGTTGTGAAAAATGTCTCTGCACCAAAACAAATGGAAGATGCAATTCGTTATAATAAGGTAAAAAAACAGCTAAGGTTTGGCAGTTGGAGAAGCAAAAAATAATGCGCGAAAAAGCTTGAGAATTGTTACTCCCACAAATAATAGGTTCAGAACGAATTAAATATAAAATTGTCATTAGTAATTCAAAAAATGGATGATGAATTATTGAACACCAATGGGGAAGCATATAAAGAGAATTATTTTATATTATATTATTTATTAACCGAGATGATGAAAGAACAATAATGTAGAGACATGCATATGCTCTGCCTCTACAGTTTGATATATAATTTTAATAAAAACCCCCTTTTTAAAAAAGGAAAATAATTGGAATTCTGAATTATTTTTAACTAAATAAGAAAATCAAGTTTGTTAAATTTGCAGTTCAGATTAATTTTTTGAATCTCATATAAATCTTTGATAAGGATTGAATGATAATGAAATGTTATTATTGGTTAAAATTATTCCCGGTTATTATTTTACTTTTGGCTGTTCAAGACCTGAATTGTGGTTATACCCCGCTGACAGCAGAAGAAATTTATTCCTTAATACCTTCACCAACAAGATACGTAGCAAGCCTGTATGGGAAATGGGAATCCTCACTGAATGAAAAAGATTGGGTAAAGGTAACAATACCTTACTCAAGTAAAAATAAAGATGCGATTATTTATAAGAGGACAATAAGAATTGATGACAGATTGCTGTCAAAACTTGTGTGGCACCTGTATTTCCTCGGTGTTGACGACCAGGCAGAAGTGTATTTCAATAATCAATATATCGGTAAATACTTAAGCACAATGGCGCCATTCGCTATCAGGATTCCCGAAAGAATGATGACAAATGAAAGCAATACAATCAAGCTTGTTATATTTCCTGCAACTTCTGCGGCGAGGCAGATGAAAGAACAGAATATCAATTCAAAAATAATTTCAACCGGGGTACCAAGAGAAGTTCTTTTAATCGGGACACCTCAAATCTGGGTCAGCCAGATAAAACAAAAGATGAAACATAACGATAATTTTTCTTTTTTTCAGGTATCGGCTGATGTTAATATTTCTTCTGCAAACATTCAGAAACTGGGTCCCGCTCTGCTGAATGATTCCGCCCAAAAAAAATTCAACATCAAGGGAGATGTTTTAGTTGATGTTTCAATCAAAAGAAAGGAAACAGGAGAAATTGTTGCCAGAACAACCTCACAGAGAGTTGAGATTGCAAAAGAAAGAACAGTAACTCTTAATTATACTCTTCCTGTTAATAATCCAATTTTATGGACACCGTCAAATCCCGAACTATATGAAATTGAAGTCAGAATTACCAAGAATGGCCAATTAATAGACCAGTACAGCAATGATATTGGATTCAGGCATATCACTACATCATTCCTTAACAACAGGGCGGGTATATATCTAAATGATTCACTTCTCGATATTAAAGGATTGGATTACATCGAAGATTATTATGCCACCGGCACAACGCTGACAACAAAGAGAATGGAACGTGATATATTGATGATGAAAACGCTTGGTGCAAATCTTATATGCGTTAAATACGCCCTGCCCCACCCATATTTCCTTAATCTTTGCGACCAATACGGAATGATGGTCATGGTTGAACTACCTGTTTGTAACGTACCTCATCAACTTGTCGGGTTAAATGAAGTAAGAGTAAAAATTAAAAACATTGCAGACCTAATGCTCACACAATATTCTAATCATCCGTCAATTATTGCATGGGGCATCTCAGAGGGTTTATATGATGACGAAAAGGATGTACGTGATTATACTGATATAATGTCTAACATTATTAAGAAATGGTCTTCTAATTTAGTATATAAAACTGTAAATTTTGGTGTGGATTCTATATATAAGAATAACATTGATTTTGTCGTTTTAAAAGATAATCATAATTATTCTGACTTCGACGATATAAATAATGAGATTTACAGGTTAATACTTTTGTTGAAAGACATTCCATCATTAATTAATTATGGATTGCAGATTCAACCCTTCAACCATAATGGATTTTCTGACCCCGCATCGTTGGAATCACAGGCAAACTATATCAGTAACTTCTTTAGGTTAATTAAGGCACATGGATTTGCAGGAAGTCTTTTCAGGTCTTTCAACGATTATGGTTTGAATCACCCTTTACTGATTATGAATAATAATAATCTATATATCGGAACCAGCGGATTGGTTGACAGGGGAAGACAGGAAAGACTCGCTTTTCTTACTCTACAATCATTGTTTAACAATGAAAAAGAACCATTGCTGAACGCCGGGAGTTACAACGAGAAAAACCCGTTGTTTTTTATGTTCGTGAGTTTGTTTCTTGTTGCAGTATTGATTTTCTTAATGAAAAGATTCCGCAGGTTCAGGGAATATGTGTCGAGGTCTTTTCTCAGGCCCTTCAATTTTTATGCAGACATCAGGGACCAAAGAATAATGTCTTCTGTACAGACATTTATTCTTGGATTTGTTTTGTCAATAACCCTTGCTATATTTATAGTATCAATTCTTTACTATTACCGGACATTCGACAAAACAGGTTACTTGTTAATGTTGCTCTTCCCTTCTAATGACTTATTGGATATAATTTTCAGGGGAATTTGGATGCCTGAGATTTTGACTTTTATCCTGTCATTGATATTTTTTGGATTCATCTTTTTGATAGCGGGATTAATTAAATTATTTTCCTTACTTGTAAAAGGGAGAATTTATTTCAGCGATACATATACGATTACAATATGGTCTGGTGTGCCTTTACTTGTTTTACTGCCGCTGGATATTATTTTAAGCAGGTTGTTGTTTTTAACCCCATTGATAACATGGATACTAATTGTTGCGACAGTGATATTAATTATATGGGTATTGATGAGAACTTTAAAAGCAACTGCTATAGTATTTGATATACCTGTTTATAGGTCTTATATTATTGGTATTGGATTAACAGGAATTGCAGTTGCTGCATTTTTAGCAGTATATCAATATCAGTATTCATTCCTGTCATATATACAGTATTTTTTTAAATTAATTGTTTAAGTAAAAGAAGGATTAAGGAGAACTAATGGCAATAGTTTATAAAACTGAATTTCCCGGCGTTCCGGAACCGAGGAGGGGTAAAGTAAGAGATATATTTGAAATGGAAAAATATATACTGATAGTGGCGACTGACCGCATATCGGCATTTGATGTAATCATGAATGAACCCATTCCCGAAAAAGGAAAAATTTTATCTCAGATATCAGCCTCCTGGTTTGACAGAACAAAACATATCATTCGAAATCATTTTTTAACAAGCAATATTGCGGATTATCCCGAACAGTTCAGAAAATTCGGAGAACAGCTTAAGGGCAGGTCAATGCTCGTCAAAAAATGCAAGCCGCTTCCTATTGAATGTATTGTCAGGGGATATGTTGCAGGTTCAGGATGGAAGGAGTATAAAACCGGAAAATCAATTTGCGGAATTCCACTACCTGAAGGGTTACTCGAATTTTCAAGATTGCCCGAACCAATATTTACACCTTCTACAAAAGCAGAAGTCGGACATGATGAAAATATTTCTCCTGAACGGGCAGGTGAATTGATAGGTATGGAATTAGCCGCTCAAATAGCCGATGTATCCATCTCACTTTATAAATTTGGTGCCGAATACCTTGAAAAAAATAATATCATACTTGCAGATACTAAATTCGAGTTCGGAACTGATGAGGATGGCGGACTTTACCTTATTGACGAGGCATTAACACCCGATTCCTCCCGTTTCTGGCTTAAGGAAGAGTATGCCCCCGGTAAGCCTCAGATTAATTTTGATAAGCAGGTTCTGCGTGACTACCTTGAGTCAATTGACTGGAACAAACAGCCTCCTCCGCCTAAACTTCCACAGGAAATCATTGTCAAAACTTTAGAAAAATACAGAGAAGCATATAAAAGAATTGTTGGATACGATTATAGCGGCTTAGAGTAATTTTCAGGTGCCACTATGGGTTTATCGAAGAGTAAAAGTTAATAATATTTAAATGATATAAGAAATGGCAGATGTACAAAATATATTTGAATTAAGAAAACCTCCGGCTGAGAATTTCGACTGGCAGACATTTCTTATAACAATTTTGTCAATTGCCATGGGATTAATTTCAATTTACAGTGCCACTTATGATGCCGGAATGAGTACATATTTTTTTAAACAACTAATTTATACCGGTGTAGGTATCGGAGTGATGCTTGTATTAATGGTAATGCCTGAGCGATGGCT
>JAKAKE010000087.1 GCA_021824625.1 Bacteroidota bacterium
GAAATTGTTATTTATTTTTTGACCGTCATCCTTGACTGCGCCAGAAGTAACAAGGTCATTATCTTCGCTGAGTTGATTCAAAGTTCCGATAAATTCCCTGTTTGCCTTCCCGTCTTTCCGGCGTGCATTGCTACCCTCGAAGAATGCATGCCTGTCGGTAACGTCATTTTCGACCTGGCGAACTTCAATTTTGATGGATTCTGTTTTTATTCCCTGTTGATTCAGTTTTTCCTGAAGAGAAATTAACTGGTTCTCAAGATTTTTCATAACCTCACGGGTATCTGCTTTCATAACAATCTTAGCAAGATTATCTTTCATTGTTATTTCTACAAATACGGTGCCGAGTGATGGCGGATTTAGATAGAGCCTTGCAGTTTGTGTTGTATTGCTTTGTATATTTTTTGCAAGCTGTAAAGTCTTGTTTGCAATTTCCTCGAGTTTAACCCTTCTCAAACCGACTGAATTTGTAAAGTCAATTTCTTTACCTGCTATTCTCGGCGTGTTGTAAACCCTCTCGGCAATTCCTGTTTGGCTTAGGTTCTGGCTTGACTGTGTATTATTATCGGTTATATATTTTGCTGCTGATTGCTGAGCTTTATCATCTTTTGGCAGAAGAGAATTTTCAGAATTATTTGCCTTACCGTTTAAATTCTCAGCAATTTTTCTTTGTTCAATGTTCGTTAATCCGGGTTTGATATTATCAATATTATTCAATGGTTGATTTTTACCCGCAACTTCATTCTGCTTAATAAACAAACCTGATATTTCTTTGTTATTAATTACACCCTGCTCATTTAATTTTATTGAATTATCTCCTTGTTTAATTTCCTGCAAAATTTCAGCAGATTTTGCTGCCGTTCCGGGTTGTATCTTAATATTTAAATTTTCACTTTTTGCATTAATATTATTTGTTTTAATAATGTTTGCATCAGTTGCATTTTTTACGGTTTCATTTAATTTTACATTTTTTTGCACCGTAATTTCATTAGATTTTTTCCCGATTATCAGGTTTGCAATGTTTGATTTTCCTTCTTTAACCAACTTTAATTCATCTGATAAAGATTTGGTTTCTGCTTTTGTTTTTACCGTATTTTCTCCTGAAATATTTGTTTTTTGTTGAGTGTCAGCCTTGTTTTCTGCTTTGCCGTCAACCTGTTCAGATTTATTCTTTTGGTTATTATTAGCAGTCAGTTCGCCCGATTTTTCTGCTTCACGGTTCGCATTATTTTGTGTCTCATATCTTGATGAAACTGCATTACCCGAATTACCGGGAACTGCATTATCCCTAAACCGAACATCAGAGCCAGAGCCATTATTGAAGGTATGCTCATCATGGGAGGACTCATAATTCTTCTGATATGAAGAGTTGTATTCCCTGTGTTCGACCGGATTGTAATTACTTACGGAGTGGCTCACAGCTTGATTATTTAAGCTATTATCAGAATAATCATCCGATAACTGAACCGCCTTGGCAGTGTCATAATCGTTTAATCTTTCATTGAGACTGCGTTCGAAGTAATCACTTATGGTTTTATAGATTTGAAGAACCGGACGTTCAATGACGCCAGCTTTAAGCGAACCCTTAAGAATTGAGATTGAATCAGCCATTTGGTGCCTCCTGCACTTTTATATTGAACAAGTCATCCTATTTTGTTCAATTAATTATTAATTATCAATTGTTAATTATTAATTATCTCAGGCTACCCTGCCGCATTATTTCTGCGGCTCTTTCAGTTGAAATAACATCAAGAACCTTGCCAGCTTTTTTCTTTGACATGAGTTTAAGAATTTTGGAGGCATCTTTTGAATCTATCTTTTCGAGGATTTTTGCTACGTCTTTCGGTTCGGAATTATCATATATTTTTGCGAAGTCAGACAGGTTTTTGTTTTTAAGAGAATCGAGTTGTCCTATTAGTAACTTTTCTTTTTCTTCAGTCATTTTTGATGCTCTTTCCCTGTCTGATAAGACCTGCTTATAACTTAAGGTTATTTTTTGAAGTGAGTCTCTAAGTTTTGCATAATTTCTATTGATTTTATTTATTGAATCGAGCATCCTTGGATAAGAAGTTTTTCCGGTTGCTAATAATTCAATCTTTTTTGCCAAAGAATCAGTTAAATTTTTCTTATCATTCAATAGTTGCTTATTTTCTGAGATGAGTGTTTTATTTCTTAGTGATTCCTTAACCAGATTATCAAAATCAGTCTTTGACAGAGTAATGTTTGGTACTTTAATTTTTCCTTTCGTTCTTAAAGCCATCGTTCTTGATTGTTGGGATTTTTTATCAATTCCAATCATTCCCGGGAAAAATTTATACACAACGACAAAACCTCCCACTACAATCACAAATGCAATTATAAGGGACATTAATATCATCATTAACGATTTATTACTCATCCAATCACCTGTTCTTTAATTTATGTTATTCTGAACAAAGTGAAGAATCTCTGATTTACATGTCGAGATTTTTCATTTCGCTTCGCTCCACTCAGAATGACAATCATTTTATACCTTCAAAACATCATTAGTTCCGCTGAGGTTTCTTGCAATTTCATCAAGTATTATTACATCTTCCCTTTCGGCTTCATACTCAAAAGCCTTCAATTGTTTTTCCTTCAGCTTAATAAGAATTTTTTCATCTTTCATAACTACATTCAATATATCTCTTTTTTCGGTTTCTTTATCAATTAACTTTAGCTTTTCTTTGCCAAGAATTTTTAATTCATCTCTGATGTATGTTTTGTGAAAATGTCCTGCCTGAAGGTCAGAAGCCTTTGTTAAGCCTTTCTGAGCCTTTAAAATTTTTGCTAAATAGTTTTCTTTATCTTCGATTTCCTCTTCTTTTCTCCTGCGTTTACCGGCGGCATTTCTAAGCTCCCGTTTAGATTCCTCAACTTTATGAGCTCTCAGCTTTAAAACCGGTTCGAGCCTGAATTTGAAACTTTTTGCCATTTATTAATCTGTAAGTTTTATTCTTCTTATTTGTTTATTTATATAATCCATATAGGATAAAATTGTTATATTTTTTCCAAATTCTACAGATATTTATTTACTACATGAAAAATTATTCACGTTCTAAAACTCAAAACTTAACATTCAAAATTAACTTGTAGCAATTGCTTTCATCTGTTCGACTGCTTCTACGTATTCAGTTGTTTCATATACACCTTGTTTAAGAAAACCATTTATTCTGTCATTCAATGACATGGCTTTATCAATAACCGGATTAGTACCTTTCTGATAAGCACCAACGCTGATTAAGTCTTCAGCTTCGCGGTAAGCTGCCATTAACTCCTGCAGTTTCAATATAGATTCGAAATGCTCTTTGCTGATTACATCGTTCCTCACCCTGCTGATACTTTGAAGCACATCAATCGCAGGATAATGTCCCAAATTGGCAAGTCTCCTTGCAAGAACAATATGTCCGTCCAAAATACCTCTCGAAGCATCCGATATAGGTTCATTAATATCATCGCCTTCAACGAGTACGGAGTATAAAGCGGTTATTGAGCCGTCAATTGAAGTTCCTGCCCTTTCCATTGTTCTCTGCAATAATGAAAACACTGACGGTGTATAGCCCTTTGTTGTCGGAGGCTCGCCGATTGCCAGTCCGACTTCACGCTGAGCCATTGCGAGTCTTGTTGCTGAGTCCATCATGAACATAACATCAAGACCTTTTTCACGGAAATACTCTGCTATCGTTGTTGCTACCAATGCACCCTTAACCCTGACAAGCGGGGGATTATCACTCGGAGCTATAATTACAACAGACCGCTTCAATCCTTCTTCCCCGAGGTCTTTCTCAAGAAATTCCCTGACTTCCCTGCCTCGTTCACCAATAAGTGCTATTACATTTATATCTGCAGATGTATTTCTTGCAATCATGCCAATAATTGTGGATTTTCCGATACCCGAACCTGAGAATATACCCATCCTCTGTCCTTTGCCGAGAGTCAGCATCGTATCAATTGCCCTTATCCCTGTCGCAACCGGTTCGAAGATTCTTTTTCTTTTAAGCGGGTCGGGAGGAAGTGCATAAATTGAACGTCTCTCACCCGATTTAATATCGCCGAGACCGTCAATCGGATTGCCCATTCCGCCGAGGATTCTTCCAAGAAGTTCGTCACCAATATCTACGCTGAGTGATTCTCCCGTAGCTACTATTTCAGTACCGGGTGAAATTTCTTTTAAATCCCCAAGTACCATTGATAAAATTTTATTATCCCTGAATCCGACTATTTCGGATTTGCATATTTCCCTGCCACTTCTGTTTCTGACAATGCAAACTTCACCGATTGGTGCTTTGGGGCCATCGCTTTCGAGTATCAGTCCAATAACCTTTGTTATTCTTCCGCTGAGTTTAAGCGTGTTTTTAATGCCAACAGCCTGCCCCAAAGTATTCCTAATAGCATCAACTGTTATCATCAGGCCTTTCCGATTCTTCTTCCATTTTTTTCAGCAATTCGACATCTCTGCCGGGTTTGTCTTTTTGGAGTGCGCTATGTAATGCATCCTTGATAATTTCAATTTGAGATGCTCTTCTGGCATCAACACTTCCGACTGATGTTTCCAACATGCAAAATCCACGTTCAACTGTTTCGTTGGGCACAAGCCGGACATCCTGGATTCTCGAGGAATCGTCAACAAGTGAGCTTTTTACTGTTTCAAGTATTTCAATATCAGATGGATTAAGGTGTATTTTATAAATGATTTCATTATCGAGAGCATTTATTGCTTTTTTAACCTGTTCAATTATGGATTTTGAATTATCCGAAATTTCTTTTTCGATGATTTTTTCAGCAACGATAACGGCAAGTTCAGGTAAAGATTCTTCGAGAAGCGACAGTTCATTAGACACCTGAGTCCTAAGTTCTCTAATGACATTTTCAATATTTCTTATCCAGTGCTGATATGATTCTATTTCATTCTTGTAAACATTAACTGCGTATTCTTCGCCTTCGGCAAATCCTGTTTCGTAAGAATCTTTTTTTTGCTTGTCGGCAACCTCGATTGGAATAAAGTGAGTAGGGAGGTCTTTGAGTGATATTTCGACAGGTTCATTAGAGCCGGCAAATGAAAATTCCTGGGAGAACACAGCCTTTGAAATAACATCCATTTCATCTGCCAGGATATTGTTTTTTATATAGCTTGTTCCTTTAGATGCTATTTCGCCGCCGCCTAATATTTCGAGTCTTGTTAGCTTTTTTGGAATTTTCAATACATATTTTGTCATGATTTATACCCTATTATTTTATTCAATTTTCTATAAACATGCCGCTCCTATGGAGCTTGATGATGACATTGGTACCAATTTCTATAAATATGCCGCTCCTGCGGAGCTTGATGATGACATTGGTACCAATTTCTATAAATATGCCGCTCCTGCGGAGCTTGATGATGACATTGATACCAATTTCTATAAATATACCGCTCCTGCGGAGCTTGGTGATGACATTGATACCAATTTCTATAAATATGCCGCTACTATGGAGCTAAATTTTTTTCAAATCCCGTAGGGATGTCATATTTATAATATCAAATAAACGATGCAATTCGAGTCCCGCAGGGACGGCATATTGCTTTATTAATATTAAACAAAAACATCTTCCTTGCCTTTACCTCCGATTGATATTTCTTCCTGGTCCTCGAGTTGTTTGATAATATCAACAATCCTAATCTGAGCAGATTCGACCTCTTTCAGTTTAACCGGGCCCATAAATTCGAGTTCTTCCTTAACGACCTCTGCGGCACGCTCGGACATATTCTTAAATATCTTCGCTTTGATTTTGTCATCTGATACTTTAAGGGCAAGTGCCAGGTCACGCTTATCAACGTCTCGTAAAATTCTCTGAATGCCCCTGTCATCAATTGTAACAATATCCTCGAATAAGAACATCAATCTTTTTATTTGCATAGCCATATCAAAATCCCTTGTTTCAATACTCTCGAGCATTGCCTTGGCTGAAGCATTGGTGCTCCTGTTCAATATGTTTGCAACAAGCTGGGCGCCGCCTGCAATAGCCATATCCTGGGAAAGAGTTGATTCGGCTATTTCATCAACGACATGTTCAATTTGTGATAACAGTGTCGGTGATACTTTGCCGAGTTTTGCTATTCTGTGAATTGAATCAATTCTCAAATCCTCTTTGAATTCATTCAACACATCGGCAGACTGGTCGGGTGATAGATGCGATAATATAAGTGCTATTGTCTGGGGATGCTCTTTCGAAAGAAAACTTGCTAACTGTTGGGGGTCGGCTTTTTTAAGTATGTTAAAACCCCGTACAGTAGTTAAAACCCTGATTTTTTCTATTATATCTTTGGCTTTATCTAACCCGTAGGATTTTTCGAGGAGAACCTGGGCAAAGTCAATGCCACCCTCGACCATATAGCTTTGTGCTGTCATCAACTGGTAAAATTCTTCGATGACATCTTCGATGACAGAGGAGCTCAGGTCTTTCAGGTTTGTTATTTCAACCGCTATTTGTTCGACTTCGTGCATATCAAGTTCTTTAAAGACTTTGGCAGCTATGTCAACATCGAGAGACATTAACAATATTGCAGCTTTTTGTCTGCCCGACAATTCGGAAGTAGCTAATGTTATCTTTTTCATATTTTAACTTTTTATTAAAGCTTTAAAATCTATTTTTTTTGCTTAACAACGTAAATATCAATTTTAATATTGCATAAAATTACTGATTAACTTGAACAATTATCTTACAATTCTTTTTATTTATTTACCCTGTTTTTCTTCAGGTTCCTGAATAAACATCATTCTAATCATTCTTACTGCATCCGGAGTCTGTTCTTCAATGTATTCCTGTACTTTATTCTTCAATTCGATTTTAAGCATGACATCTTCTGTAAATCCTGAAAGCTCATCCTTTTCAAGTCTTGCACGTGCTAAAGAAGATAATGCTTCTTTATCTAATGGTTTTCCGAATTCATCTTCGTCGAATTCATCGAGCACTGCCCCGCGTTCACCTTCAAGCAGGAGTTGTTCCGGTAATTCACCCGGCGTTAGAAGTAATTGTTCTTCACCCATCGCAATTTCTTCGAGTCTTTCTGCCTGCTCCTGCACTTCTTCCTCTTCTTCTTCAACCGATATTTTTTCGGGTAATGAGAACGCTATTCTCAGTCTTTCTTTTATCTGGTTCGATTGGAGCAACCGGTACATCAGGAACATCGTTATCAGGATTGCAGCAAGTAAAAAGAATATCTTGTAATCGGGATTATTATACCACTTTACATCTTCTGTTAATCCTGTTTCTTCAATTGGAGTTGTATCAAATCTTACATTTAGCACAGACACCTGGTCGTTCCTCGACGGGTCATAACCCACTGCATTTTGGACAATCATTCTTAAGCTTTGCATTGTGCTGTCTGCTCTTGGGTTGTAAACAGTTGTATCCCTTCCTGCAACGTTCTTTTTGTCAAACGTGCCGTTGATTAATGCAGCAACCGATAACCTTTTAATATTACCAACCCCTTTTATAATTCTTTCAATGGTTTCCGGTATTTCATAATTCGATATCGTATTTGTTTTTGAACGTGAATTGTTCGAGCTGGGCGAAACAAAAGAAATGAGTGAATCACTGCGTTGCGATGAATCAGCCGATGAACTCGATTCGCTTATTGACTGTTCGCTTCTGACAACCTGCTTTTCCGGGTCATAAGTTTTTGTCGTGCTTTCAATTTGGTCAAAGTCAAGTTCAGCATTAACTCTAACTTCAGAATTGCCTTCGCCAAGCACGCCGTCAAGCATGGATTGAACTTTGTCCGAAAGATAATGCTCCACTTTCATTTGCTGTTGGTATTGTGTGGAAGACATTCCAGCAATCGAAGCACTTTCCTGAGGCGATTCCGACAAGATTTTCCCTCTTTGGTCAATGACAATCACATCTTCGGGTTTCATGCCTTCTATACTGCCAGAAACAAGGTTCTGAATCCCTTCTATACTGGTTTTTGCAAGCCCCCTGTTGCTCCTCAAATGCAGGGAAACAGATGCAGTGGCTGGTTTCTGGTCTTTATCGAACAAAGCTTTTTCAGGAATTACTATATGCACCCTTGCTTTACTGACATCTTCGATTGACGATATGGTTTTTGCCAATTCGCCTTCCAAAGCCCTGCGGTAGTTCAGCTTTTGGACAAATTCAGACATTCCGAGGTTAGTTTTGTCGAAAAGCTCGTATCCGATCATTCCCGATTCGGGTAATCCCTCGCTTGCAAGGCTCAATCTTGTGTCGTAAACTTTATCTTTTTCTATCATTATGGTCGAACCGTTGTCTTTGAGCTCATATTCGATTTTATCATCCTTCAGCTTTTCAACTATTTTGGATGCTTCTTTTTCATCCAATCCTGTGAAAAGCACACCCTTTTCTTTTGCTGTAACAGATGCAACAATCATATACATAGCAGTAATCACGGCTATAAACACTATACCAATCATGATTCTCTGCATGATGGACAGCTTGTTAAAGAAATTTCTAATCTGTGTTCCTACGTCAAGTTTTGCCATAAAAATCTATTATTTGTTTTGTTAATTTCTAATTTAATAATATTATTAATATTATGTCTGCATACGCGAAATTTCACGGTACATATCCAAAAACCTGTTACGGATTTCCATTAACAACTGGAATGAAGTTTTTGCTTTTTCCGATGCAATCATTACATCATGCAAATCTACCGGTTCGCCTTTAATCATACGTTCGGTTAATTCACCGGATTGAATTTGCAATGTATTAGTGTCGGAAATAAGCTCTTTGAGAGTATCGGAAAATTTCCCTCCCTGGACTTCATCGGGAGCCTGGCTTTTAGCCTGCTGCTGAATCAGCGGCAGGTAAG
>JAKAKE010000044.1 GCA_021824625.1 Bacteroidota bacterium
TGCGGCATTATGACGTCTCAAAGCATCCAATGCTCCGTCTAAAAGTTTGCTCACAACAAATTGATTCCAGCGCGTTACGACAATCACAAAGTTTTTACCTTTTGCATCGTAAACTCCTTCGACAACCTTTGCCATTATAACCTCTGTGTTTTATTTAATTTGTAAATGTTACAAATTTAATATATTGTAGATAAAAATAATAATAACATTTGACGTGGATATTGGCTTTTTGTTTTGTAAATCTATTTTTTAAAACTTAAGGAATTAAAATAATTGCAAATATTTTTCGTAATTTGCTTAACTTTATTATTCATATTTTTTCGGAGTTTTTATGATTCATCGAATTTCAATAATTTTTTTTCTAATTGTTTTTGTTTTTACTTTCAATGCTTGTTCCGGTGAAGGGGATAATTGGAAAGATAAAAAAGTTGAATTGAAAACAACATTAGATTCCATTTCATATTTTATTGGTGCTTATAATCTCGGGAAACCAATGAGAAAAGATTCGGTTATGGTTGACCCAAGCCTTCTTGCTAAAGGTTTATATGATGCATTGTATGGCGACACAGTCTTGGTTACTGAAGAACAAGGCAGGAAACTTATGATGTCATTCCAGGAAGACATGATGAAAAACCAGCAAAGAAGAGTCAAAGAGCAGGGCGAACTTAACAAGAAGGAAGGTTCTGCATTTCTTGAAGAAAACAAGAAAAAATCAGGTGTTATTTCATTGCCAAGCGGACTGCAATACATGGTTGAGAAAGAAGGAACCGGCAGGCAGCCAAAGATGGGCGATACGGTTACTGTGCATTATAAGGGTTCAAACATCAAGGGGAAAGTCTTTGATAACTCTTATGACAGAAAAGAGCCTTTTAAAATTGCCCTCGATTCAAATTTTGTTAAAGGCTGGGTCGAAGGCTTACTTTTAATGAAAGAAGGAGCAAAATATAAATTGTTCATTCCTCCTAATTTAGGTTATGGAGAATCTCCCGGTCCACCGGAAGTCGGTCCTTTTGGTGTCATGATTTTTGAATTGGAATTATTGAAAGTTATTCCACCAAATCCGAATGCGGTTCAACAAAAACCAAATTCAAATATGATTATGCCGAGATAATTGGCAACTGTAATATTAATCAGATATTTTACATATTAAATTGAATAACATAATTAATTATATCGCCGTTGTAGCTATGGTAATAATTCTTTTTATTATTCCCGGCTGCAACGGTGAACCTATTCAACCACCTCCTCCGGAACCAACTATTTTTGCCGATGTATCAGGGTACGACAGCCTTCATTTCGAAACTGTCGCCATGGCAACCTTTAATAAGTACAAAGAAAATGCTATTCAACTTAATATTGGGGGGTCTTATGATATTGGTGGTAAAAGATATGCATTGGCTATTTCAGTGTTTTATCTTGATACCATATTAGCTACAGGCACATTCAAATTCAGACCTACTAAAATCAGTAATGAAGAATATGCCGGTGGAAGTTTTGTTATTAAGCAAGGTGATGTTCAAAAAGAATTTAAGTCGGATTCAGGAATCATAAATATCACAGAATTGAACGAATCAATAATTAAAGGTACTTTCAACTTTTTTGGTTCTGATTTAAGCAAAACACAACATATAAAAGTTCAGAACGGAATATTAAATATCAAATAATTCAATTTGACCTGACTGTAAAAAGCAGAAGAACAGCTACAATTGTGGAAGAAATCAAAATCACCGGCTGAACTATCTCTTCAAAAAAAGTTTTTTCCTGCAATGGAACAGGCGATGATGCAAAGTCATATTGTTTGCTATTAACCGATTCAACATTATCTCTCGCTATTCTGTCCATGAATGAACCCTTATATTCATCCAGGGGTTCAATCTTATCCTTTATGCGTTTTGTACCGGAAATATATATTAATATTTCTCTGTCCAATGAATCCTGAGAATTGCTGTTATTCAAATATTTAACATTAATATTATTGATGTTGATTTGATAAAAACGACTGACATTTTTTGTGGAATCACCTGAAATCACACAACTGTCATGAGCCAATAATCTGATAAGTTTATCGCTTAGAAGCCACTTTGCCGGATGTGCCGTTATATCTAATCCTATAATTTCTCCTTTTTGTATTGATTGGCTCTTATCAAATTTCATCGCATAATTGTTTAATAATGAATCAATTATATCAAAATTTAGTACTGGTTCATTGCTATTATTTGCAGATAAATAATAACACCGGGAAATATTAAATAATATAATTAAAATTATAAATGTATATTTTAAATTTTTCATGATTATTTGAAATTATAAATAAAATTTGCCTTCAACCCCCTTACGGAGTTCCAGCAACGCAGTAACAAACTCTTTTGAATTCCAGAATGACGACATCCTTATTCTGATAAACCGTTTTCTGTTTTTGATTTTAATCCTGATAATTCTAATAACACCTTTCCTTCTGCTCCTCGGAATTCTTTCTTTGACAATACTAATACTTATTATATCATTAATGTGAAATAACTTTTCACTAAATCTATTCCTGAAAATCAGAAAATCCCTACCGACTATGATACTTCTTTTTCTGAAAATGTTATATAGTAAGGCTAAACCAGAACCAATGATGAAAAGGGCGAGTAAAATCACAACGGGGTCTCGTACTATCTTTGTAAAAGTTGTATCAAAGAAAAGACCCTTCAAAAAGAAGTAGATAAATAAGGCAATGGCATATACTGAGATAAACTGCCAATAAAAGTCAAGTCTTTGAGTGAATAATTTCACACCGTCATCCTTATCTAATTCTCTTATTTCAGATTCCATAATTACAAATTAATTATATAAATTCATCCAACAATTATTTATTTATAAGTCTTTTCTTGACCTTTCTTCAATCCTGCAATCTCAACAATTTTAATTGCAGTATCCTCCGCTGCTCCGGGTTTTGCAAGTAATTTTGCAGCATTACCCATTAATTTCAAAGTATCCGAATGTTCAATCAATAAACTTATACTTTTGTACAGTTCATTTTCAACATCTGTATCATTTAATACGATTGATGCTCCATTATCTTCCATCACAGCCGCATTAATAGCTTGTTCATTATTCGATGCCGACGCAAGAGGCACTAATATTGACGGCTTTCCTGTGATACATATTTCGGATATTGAAGTTGCACCTGAACGTGAAACAACAAGGTCCGATGCAGAATAAACGAGAGACATATTATCAATATATTTAAACACTTTAACATTATCATTTATCTTGCCTTTGACTTCATAATTCTCGCCTGTCTGCCAGATTAACTGCCATCCTTCTTTCTCAAACGGATATAGTAAATTGTTTACAGCACGATTAATTGATTTTGCACCCAGACTGCCGCCAAAGGCGAGAATCGTTTTTTTCTCAGTATCCAAGCCGAGAGCCTGCCTTGCTTCCTCCATCGGAATCAGGGAACAAATATTTTTTCTCACGGGATTGCCAAGACAAACAATTTTTTCTTTAAGATTTCCATTATAAAAACTTTCAGATTCTTCGAAGGATGTAATAATTAAGTCTGCTTTGGGCGAAAGCAGGTTTATTGCTTTTCCGGGAGCAACATTCGATTCCATAAGAACAAGAGGGATATTTTCGTGAAATGCCGCAGAACCTGCCGGATAACTTATATAAGCCCCTGTGCAAAGAACTACATCAGGATTAAAACTTTTAATAATTTTCCTGCAAATGCCAATCGAACGCGCTATTTTGAATGGGAGAATGAGAGTATCTAAAGAAAAAATACCTTTGAACCCCGAAATTGGGATAGCAGTAAATTCATACCCCGCCTGTGGTACAACCCTTGCCTCAATCCTGTTTGCAGTTCCCACAAAGATTGCCATTAGTTGCTTCCCGGTAACATTTTCAATATGTTCGAGGACAGCAAGTGCCGGATAAAGATGTCCCCCGGTCCCACCTGCGGCAACCAACACTCTAAATTCTTTTTCTCGTCCCAAATATTTTCTTTACAAAGTATCACAATAATAATGCTCTTTTACAAAATTAATGGAAATTCAGTCAATAAGGTCAAATTAGTTATAAAAAATCATTTTCAATAATTATATTGAAAGCACAATCTAAGTAAATCAAATAATTTATAAATCAGCCAATTTTTGTTTATATTTACAGATTGAAACAGAGCATTATATACATTATTTGTTGGGGGACAAATGAAAACCAAAATCATCATCCCATTTATAGTGGTGATGTTAATCTTTTGCTCATATAATTCACAAGGACAGACACAAAAAGTCAGAGACTACCTGAAAATGGTAGCTATGGGCAAGGTAGCTGATGTCAAGAAACAAATTCCCGACCTGCTGGCGGAATACCCTAATGACCCGGGTGTACAACTGTTATTAGCGGTTGTAATTGATGATGCCTTTCTTGCTGTCGAAAAATATAAAAACATCGTTAAAACCTTTCCCGAAAGCGAATGGGCTGACGATGCCTACTGGCGAATTGTACAGTTTTATGCTGTAATCGGGGACACTGCAACCGCAAAAACCGAATTAGATAATTACAGAAAAAAATATCCCGCTTCGGAATTTCTTATTGCTGCCACTGATGTCGTACGCTATTCGATTAATTATGCTAAAAGCGACAGGAATCCAAAAAACGCAGTTCAATCCTCTGTTTCAAAGGATATGAAACCTCTTGAACAAGAGCCTAGACCAAAAACCGAGACCGTCAAAAAAGAAATTCCACCTACTGATACAAAATCAGTTATTACAACAAAACCAAAACAAGAACCTGCTAAAAAAGAAGAACCAAAAATAGCTGATACTAAACCTAAACAGGAAACTGTAAAAAAAGAAGAAATCAAACCAAAAGTTGATGTTGCTAAAAAAGAAGAAATCAAACCAAAAGTTGATGTTGCTAAAAAAGAGGAAATTAAACCTGCCGAAACCAAACCAAAGCAGGAAGTAAAAAAAGAAGTAACAACTCAACAACAGGATAATGAGAAATATGGCTTACAGGTTGGTGTTTACAGTTCAAAAGAATCTGCTGACAATGAAGTTGCAAAGTTCAAGCAGCAAAGATTGATATCTTATGTAATTAACAAAGATATTGACGGTACACAGATGTATGCAGTAGTCGTAGGTGAATATTCATCCAAAGAGTCAGCAGAACAGGCAAGAAAAATTGTACAGGTACAATGCAAATGCCAGCCGATTATATTTAAAAAGTAAATTTAGGTCAACCTAAAATATTCAAAGCCGTTCAGCGTTTATAACTCGAGCAGTTTTTTTTATTTTGGAGTCATTAGTGAAAAATTTTAGGTTTTTTATTTTTTTTTCTGTTTTATTAATATTTGGAATCAATAGTTCCAAACCGAAGGATGGAGAGGGAACACAAATGAATCAATCCATATACGATTTCAAAGTCAAAACAATTGATGGAAAAGAGATTTCCCTTTCCGATTATAAAAATAAAGTACTATTAATAGTTAATGTTGCCAGCCACTGCGGTTTTACTCCTCAATACAAAGGATTACAGGAGCTATACAAAACATATAAAGACAAAGGGTTTGAAATTCTCGGTTTCCCCTGCAACCAATTTGGCGAACAGGAACCCGGTACAAATGAAGATATCAAGCAATTTTGCTCGACTAACTATGGTGTAACTTTTCCTTTGTTCGATAAAATAGATGTCAATGGTGAAAATGCACATCCATTGTATAAATACTTGAAAACAGCAAAACCGGGATTTTTAAATGAGAGTATTAAATGGAACTTCACGAAATTTCTTGTTGACAGAAATGGAAACATAATAAACAGGTATTGGTCAAAAACCACTCCCGACAGCTTAGCTACTGATATAGAAAAATTATTGAATAAATAATAACATTTCTGAAAAACAAACCCCAATCATTTGATCGGGGCTTTTTTTTTGGATTATGGGCAATTCCCTGCTTTCAGAAACACTTTTTCCTTGGTCCATAAATTACCAGAACCGCCTGCGACACTCACACCAAAGGCACCTAATGCCCAGCCATACGCTCCATAAAAACCGGCTTTTGCCTGCTGACATGCCGGATAAAAAGTATAATCCCCACCGACAAGATATGCTGCATGAATCCATCCTACTGTCGTATTATAAAATTCAGGAAGTCCTATATTTATTTCAAAACGAGGAACTGCGAGACCCCATGATAATGCCATTGCACCTGAAGCACCTGAATGAGGTTTATTTATTTCAGTAAATTCATTACTCCTGAGATTCGCTTTCTTATCACATTTCTGAGTAGCTTTATTAAACTGCAACCCGAGGTCAGCATTATATTTGAATTTGTAATCAAGCTGGCAGGATGCGGCTTGCTCTTTCGGAACACTTGCATTCATTACAACAAGACATTTGATTTCAAACCAAATAAAAGGTATTCCGGCAATTGGAAATTTCAAAAGAGGAAGAGGTACTTCTAAACCAATATCATTCCCGGAACCCGCCGCCGCCACTTTAAGTTCAAATTCGCCCTCCTGGAAATCATTACTTGCGTTAAAATCCTGAAGCACATGGTCTTGTATCATGATTTTTCCAGTAGTCTTAAACTTCCTCAATTCCCCTGTAACTGTCAGCTTTGCTACTTTTGTATCTGCGACGATCTTCTCGGCAATAATAGTAAGGTTAACTAAGTCTTTGTTGAATTTTATACCAATGCTGTATTCAAATGAACCATACTTAAATCCGAATCCAAGACTGTCACTCGTTGCCGTTTGAAGAGTAGCTCCTTTTGATAAATACGCTTCAAGGAATTTTTCACGCTCAAAAGAGACAGTATAGTCCCAATCAATTTCAGCATCCTTAACAACATCAGTCAAAGGCGCAAATTCACCTTCAACAGCTATTTCATTACCATCATTTGTAATAGATTTGACTTTGAAGTATTGGTAAGTCCCAACCACAACATTATCGCCTTCCTGTAATGATGCAGCTAAATTGTTGCTTGCATCGAAATAATAGACCTGGTTAGCAGTGTCAATCCTGTTTAAGCTGGATAAATCGCCGTCCTTAAACACTTTTGTAGCATCATCATAAACGATATTCACATAAATCGAATCATTTGGTAATGCAGGCCCTGATGGGCTGTCAGACGAGGAACATCCGGAATTAACAATTATACCAACTACCGCTAAGGACAAAAGCAGTAAATAAATATATCGTTTAAAATTTTTCATATTCTCACCCCTTGATTTTGAAAAACATGATAGTAATTTAGGTAAAGATAAGAAAAATATTTTAAGTGTCAAAATTTTTCCCTTTATCGAAGAAAGCACGAATTGATACCACATCGAGTGTGAAATGACAAGGTGCCCACAATTCAGTATTCAGAACTTATAATTCAGAAATAATTTACTTCCCTTCCCCTTTTTCCAGCTTATCCAATCCTTTGAAGTTCATATCCTTGGACAGTCTTTTAATTTTATTCATGTCGAGTTCACCTGTAATCCAGATAAGAGTGCCTTCGTTTTCTTCGCTCACAAGCATAAGAAATTCTGATATTTTACCTTTTGCTTCCTTGCGGATTAGGAATTTAACTGTGGTATTTTCTTCGTTGACATCCATCAGATTGGTATATCCGCTCAAGGGGATATTCTTGATAATTTCATTATAGAAATCGAATTTCTTTTTTGATTTCACATTTTCAGGCGAATAGGTGAGAATCTTGATTCCATCTAATCCATCAACTACATCAGCGATTGATTTATCATCTTTCCCATCTTTTGAAAAGTCCTTAAATAAATCAAACATATCTTTTGTAATATTGACTGATGTAAAACCTTCCTTGCCGGCATATTTCTCAAAAATCTGACTGATAGGATTATCTGCCGATTTTACAGAAGTAAATCCGATAACAAAAAGAAATACTGCCGATATAAAAATATTAGTTTTCATCGTTCATTTCTCCTTTGAAAATCATTGATTGATATTTATTAAAATCTGATATTTTTTCGAGTTCATTTATACTTTTGTCAAATGTTGAAAGTTTTTCTAATTGAGCCATCCCTTTATTCATTTCAGATGAAACATAAAGTAAGGTTTTTTTAGTTTCTGCATAAGCAATCTCAGGGTCTTTATATGTATCCTGCGAGAGGTAATCAAGTCTCAGACTTTTAAATGGCAGGCTTGAATATTGCACATAAGCCATTATTAATATTGCGGCGACTGCCGCAACTGCCGCAATACTATAACCTATTTTATTTATAAAATTTGATTTGTAAATTTTTGTTTCAAATATTCTCCAATTTAAAGCCTCGTCATAATCATCGCTTAATATTTCTTTTGATTCTGAGTCTATTTGTTTAAAATGAACTGCATATTTTTCATATTGCTCAGGTATTTCAGATTGAATGAAAAAATCCTTCAACTCATTTTCTTCTTTGAGTGAAGTTTCTCCCTCAAAGTATTTATTCAAAAGTTCATCTATTTTCAATTCTTTCATACTCATATATCTCCGTCAATTGTTCCCTGATTTTTTTTCTTGCCCTGCACAATGTTACCTTAATATCATTTTTCTCATAACCAAGTAAATTTGCAATTTCATCATATTCAAGTCCTTCAATATCCCGTAGGTGCATAACCATTTTATGTTTTAGCGGAAGTGAATCAATCAGTGATATAGCGAATTCAATTGAATCAGCTATTTCAATACTTTTATTTAAATTCCCTTCACTCCCCAGAAAAATCTCCTCATCAAATTCAATGGGTTTTCCTTTCCTTGTTCTCAGCTTGTCA
>JAKAKE010000096.1 GCA_021824625.1 Bacteroidota bacterium
ATGTGCAACTATAACAGACGTACTTTCATACTTAAGAGCTGTTACCACTATTCTTCTGGTATTAAAATATGATTCATTTACTGTTCCTTCGCTTATTAATTCAGTATGAATCATTTTATTCTCTGAATTCAGATATAATACTTTTACAACCTCATTTTTGTAATTTCCAATTACTCCTTCCAAATACTTTACTATATGGTCAAGCGTCGTAAATTGAATTTCATTCTTTTCGGCTTGATGTTCAAAATAAAATTTTATAAACTCATTTAATATTTTAATAAATACTGCCGATTGCCTGCCTAACCCGTCTATTTTTTTTAATTCGTTTACATCTGCCGATAAAATTCCTTTAAGCGATCCGAACCTTTTAAAAAGATTTTTAGATAATTCTTTAGTGTCTTTGCGAGGAATTGTATAAGTCAACAATAATTCCAAAACTTCATAATCATTAAAACCCTCAAATCCGGATTTTTCAAATCTCTTTCTAAGTCTTTCCCTATGTCCAGCGTTTTTATCTTCAGCCGAAGGCTTCCCGATTTTCGGGATCCGCCTCTGGAGGAGATGAGCCTCTGGCTCAAATTCAATTGCGGACATATTTTCTCCTTTTTAAACATTTTGCTTCCAGGTGGACATTTTAAATTTAATTTAAACTAAATCTATAATGCTTTGTATCATTCAATTTCTTAAATAAAAATTTTGTCTTTTCAATTTCCAAATATGATCAATCAATAATCTTAGAAAATGAAAATTCTTTAAGTTTATTACCACCATCCCTTACGAAGACCAAACTCGTATGTAATTTCTGCAATACTCTTCTTTCCTTCAATAAACATGTTCCTTGCTTCATAGATTACCAATAAAGGAATCAAAGCATTTTATAATTCTCATATAGAATGCTTTGATATAGTCACTATAATTTTGTATTAAAAAAGACAGTTAATTTTTTAATAGCCTGATCTACGTATTGAGGTTTATCGTACATATCCACATGGGTAGCACCGTCAATGACAAACAATTCTTTATCTTTTGTCGCTGCTTTGTTAATAGCTCTTTCACTTAAATAATAAGCATCGGATTTACTTCCAACTACTATCAACAACGGTTGAGTTAAAAGTGTTTCCATATTTTGAAAGGCAGAGAATGCCAATATTTTATCAAGGCTCATTAAGAGAACTTTGTTTTTAGAGTTTGGATGACTACAGCGAGGAGTACGATAATATTCATAAGCCTCGTTCATTGTTACTGGGGCATTCGGGTCTGTCTTTTCGGGGACATAATTCCCATAAATAGGTTGAGCGCCATTAGCTACAGAAGTGCGTTCCTGGGCTACAGTCTCGAGTAGTTTTATCTGCTCAGAAACTGGTGTACCGCCTAACCAACCTTCGCGAATAGCTGCACCGGCATCGGTAGTACTCACACCAGCTACGGCTTTGATACGGCGTTCAGTCATTGCAGCATTAATTGTATACCCGCCACCGGCACATACTCCCAAAGCGCCTATCCTGTTGATGTCAACAAAAGGTAGGGTTGTTAAGTAATCAACAGATGCGCGAATGTCTTCCACTCTTTCCGGGGGGTTTTCCAAATAACGTGGTTCGCCACCGCTTTCGCCTTGGTGTGAAGCATCAAAAGCAAGAGCAACAAAACCATTTTGAGCTAACTTTTGAGCATATAACCCTGTGGCTTGTTCCTTAACAGCACCCGCTGCATGAGTGCAAACGATAGCCGGATATTTTTTTGTCTTATCCAAGTTTTCAGGATAATATAAATTACCCGCCATCTTGATTCCATTGTTGTTGTAAAATACTTTTTCCATTTTAATTGCCTTTATGTTTGTTTGAGAATACGAAATTGTAGGTATTAAATAAAGTATTGCCAATACTACAATTTTGAAGTTAATTGTTTTCATATAAGCTCCTTTTTATATTAAACTAAATTAAAAAATCTGCTTACTTACAAAATCAGCCAACAGAGAAGGAACATCAACTTCGCATCCTGGTAAACAAAGATGTCTGCAGACCTTCTCTAAGATTCTATTGCCCACGATAACCCATAGGCGTTTAACCTTCTTCTTACTATGACTTTTTTACCAGCGACCATGCTCGTGCATATCACCCTTGGCACCTGTAAGCGAGCCCCAGAACTGACCGGTTGGAGCGTCATCTGGTAGTGTTGCCAATGTAACGATGATCTCTGCTGCTTGCTCAGGCTTGCGATAACCGGTGAAACCATTGAGATCTGTGGCAACGTAACCCGGGATTGCAGCACTTACCTTGATTCCATCTGCCGCCAATTCTTTTGCAAACTGAATGGTAATCATATTCACTGCAGTTTTGGACATTGGATAGGGTAGTTCCCGCAGGTACTGATAAGTCATCGATTTTGGATCATCGAACAAGGAAGACAACGACCCTACTTCGCTGGAGATGTTGACGATGCGGGCACCATTAGCTTTGCGCAGCAAGGGAATGAAAGCGTTCGTTACTGCTACCATTCCGAAGACGTTGACCTCAAAGATAGTGCGTAGCTGCTCACGAGTGGTCTGACTAGGAAGACCGTTCGGAGTAGCGATTCCGGCGTTATTCACTAGAACATCGAGGGCATCAATCTCAGCCGTCAGCCGTGCAGCGGCTGCCGCAATCGACTTGTCGTCTGTGACGTCGAGGTGGAGGCTTCGCGCATCAATACCCTCGTTCTTCAACTCTTCCACAGCTTTTGCACCCCGGGTTTCATCACGAGCACCGATGTAGACAGTCATGCCTATCCGGCCCAGTCGTCGAGCCGTTGCTAATCCGATGCCCTTATTAGCACCAGTAACGAGTGCGATTTTCTTTCTCATATTACTATTCCTTTTTATAAAATTGAATTAATTCATGGGATTGAATTTTCCCAATGTTTGGGCAACTGGCTGATCAAAGGCATTATCGATAAACCAGTTTGGATATACAGGATGAGGCGTTGTAGTCTCATCAAGCTCAGCTATCTCTTCTTGAGTAAGCTGCAAATCGATTGCCTTGATATTATTTTCTAATTGCGATCGCTTTGACGTACCGATTAATATGCTATTGACAATAGGTTTTGATAAAAGCCATGCAATTGCAACTTGAGGAACGTTTGAATTGTGGCGTTCTGCAATCACCTTAATTTGTTCTATTAATTTAAAGCCAGCTTCTTTGTCGGTTGGTAACACATCATAGCTTGAAAGACGGTCATCAGCATTCGCTTTTGTTTCGCGGGTATATTTTCCGCTTAGAAAGCCTCCGGCTAACGGACTCCAGACATTAAGTCCGAGACTATAGTATTTCATCATTGGAATTATGTCCCGCTCAACATCACGTGAAAGTAATGAGTAATTCATCTGTCCATGAGTAAATGTTGCCCACCCATTAGCCTTTTGCATTTCTATCGATGCTGCTGCCTTCCATGCCGACCAGTTTGAGAAACCGAGATATCTGACCTTTCCCGAACGAACCACAGTATCAAGTGTCTCTAGTGTTTCTTCAAGCGGGGTGAAAGGATCTTCTCGATGGACAATAAAGACATCTATCCAATCTGTTCCTAACCGCTTCAGGCTTTGATCGACTGACCACAAAATATGTCTACGCGATAGACCCGATTGAGTTAATGGTTCGCCGGTACGGAAACCTACCTTTGTAGCGATCACAACATCACTTCGTTTTGCCTTCAATGCTGCACCAAGCATAATCTCGGATTCTCCCCCGGCATAAGCATCAGCCGTGTCGAAGAAATTTATCCCCGCGTCCAACGCCACACCAACTAACTCACTTGCTAGCTCAGGTCCAACCTTATAAACCGAAGCGATATCGCGGTTGCCGCTGGTAAAAGACATCGCCCCAAAAGCAAGGCGTGACACAATGAGTCCTGTATTGCCAAGTTTAGTATATTGCATTTATATACCTCCTATAAATAAATTTTTAACTTCATATTACATGTGCAAAATCATATTTTTATTTCAGTGAATATTAATTGAAAAAAAATATTTAGTTATTATACAGATTACTGTTTCTTGTAACACTTTTACTGATATTAAAAAAGAGAAGGAACTAATTACTTTTTAGTGTGTATATTTGTATAAAAAATGAATAGGATATGGATACAATCTACAACATGGAGCATATTGCTCAATATAATTCTGCCTTTGGATTAGAAACCTTACACCCTCTTGTAAGTGTAATCGATTTCTCAAAAGCAACACCGCCTAAAGAATTTTACCCGCATATCAGGATGGCATTTTATTCAATAAGTCTAAAAGAGAGCTATTGTGGAGATATTAAATATGGTCGAAACTATTATGATTATCATGATAGTACTCTAATATTTACGTCACCAAACCAGGTTCTGACTATAGAAGAGAAATCAGATAATCTACAGATGCCTCTTAAGGGAATGACATTGCTTTTTCACCCGGATATTTTGCGCGGCACAACCTTAGGTCATAACATCAAGAATTATACTTTTTTTTCGTACGAGATTTTCGAAGCCTTACACTTATCGGAACAGGAAAAACAAATTATATCGGATTGCTACTCGAAAATCGAAATTGAGCTAAAGCATAACATTGATAAACACAGCAAGACACTTATTGTAGCTAACATTGAACTTCTGTTGAGTTATTGTGTACGCTTTTACGACCGGCAATTTATTACCCGGTCTTCTGCCAATAAAGATATATTGGTAAAATTTGAAAATTTACTGGATGAATACTTCATGTCGGAAGATTTGCCGGATAAGGGAATACCTTCGGTTAAATTCTGTGCAGAGAAATTACATTTATCTGCTAACTATTTCGGAGATTTAATAAAAAAAGAAACCGGCAAATCGCCGTTAGAACACATCCAACTAAAATTAATCGATATTGCAAAAGAGAAAATCTTTGATAGAAGCAAAACTCTTAGCCAAATTGCTTTCGAATTAGGTTTTAAGCATACACAACATTTCAGTAGGCTGTTTAAAAGTGAAACCGGGTTTACTCCAAATGAATATCGGTTGATGAATTAAGAAATCTTATTGTTGTTTTGCAGCTTGAACTAATAGTGAATTATTCAAATGACAGCCTCAGTCCCTTCGGGAAAAACCAAACTGTTACGCAATCTCAGAAATATTTCGATCATCGGCTACAAGCATATTTTTAGCTTCGGAGATTACATAGAGATAATCATCCCTCCCTATCAGCATAGTTTTAAGCATTCGAGAATTGCTTTTATTTCCATTGTGCATTAAATTTGCTGCATAATAGAAATAAAACAATGAATTTTCTCGAATTTCGAAATAAAATGTTCAATCTGGCTTGTTTCAACGTTGACCAGGTATATGCATGGCAGCCGGAGTTTGACAGGAATAATCTTAGCCGATGGACAAAGAAAGGTCTCCTAATAAGATTGAGACAAGGTTATTTTACATTTCCAGAATATAAAGACAAAAAAGATTATGCTTATTATTTTGCAAATCGAATTTATCGTCCTTCTTATGTTAGTCTTCATACTGCCTTAGCGTTCTACGGAATGATACCTGAAACAGTGGTGCAGATAACAAGTGTTACTTCATTAAAAACCGCTTCATTTAAAAACGAATTCGGAGATTATATTTACAAATCAATAACTGAAAATTTAATGTTCGGCTATGATTTAAAACCTATGGAGGGAGGAAGGACATTACAATTTGCAAAACCGGAAAAAGCTTTGCTCGATTTGATTTATTTATATCCTGAATACAACTCGAAACAGGATTTCATTGACCTGCGGCTTGATGAGGACTTTCTTCATAATGAGTTCAATAAGCCGCTTCTGTTGGAATATACAACTAAGTTAAAAAGCAAAACTGTTGATCGCAGGATTAAATTGTTTTTGAGTGCTTATCAATTATCCTAGGTACACAATAGATGATTCAACTTGATGTTATAAAAAATTATTACCCTGAATCTTTAAGTAAGAATATTATTTTTCACAAATACATTCTTAAAGAATATATTCTGCTGTTAATACTTGATTATTTATCAGCCACTCCTTACATCCGTAAGATAACCTTTATTGGTGGAACAAGCATTAGACTAATCAAAAACATAGACCGATTTTCAGAAGATATCGATTTTGATTGTAAATCTTTTTCAAAGGATGAGTTTATTAGGATGACAGGAGGAATCATCAAATTCCTTCTTAATAGCGGCTTACATGTTGAAGAAAAAGAGAGAGATGATAAAAAACTTAAAGCGTTTCGAAGTAATATTCATTTCCCGGGACTATTGTTTCAAATGGGATTGTCCGGGCATAAAGAAGAAAGATTTCTTATTAAAATTGAATGTCAAGATCAGTTAGTTGATTACAAGCCGGAAATAGTAAATATAAAAGGGTGCGGCTTCTTTTTTCCAATGCCTGTGCCGCATGCACCAGTGTTGTGCGCTATGAAAGTTGCTGCTATGCTTAACAGACAGAAAGGGCGCGACTTTTACGATGCTATGTTTCTTCTTTCACAAACTTTACCCGACTTCAAATTTCTTTCGGAACGATGTGGAATTTCCTCTCTTGATGAGCTTAAACATGCTGCAGCAAAATTATTTAAAACAGTTGACCTGAAAAATAAAATGAGGGATTTCGAACATTTGCTCTTCAACAAAAATAACAGCGCCAGGATACTTCGTGCACCTGAATTTTTTAATACTTTGTAAAATCTGAGTAATAATATCTTATCAGAATGTACTACACTTTTTCGAAGGCATGATTGAAATAAATCAATTTAAAATCTGGTTTATGTACTCCTTCGGGCTCACCCCAACCTCTTTTTTAAACAACCGAGAAAAGTATGGCGGATTTTCAAAACCAAGCTGGTATGCAATTTCAGAAACACTCTTGTCTCCAGCAACAAGCATGTTCTTAGCTTCAGAGATTACATAAAGATGAATTAACTCCAATGCTGTTTTACCTGTTTCCTGCTTCAATAAATCGCTTAGATATTTCGACGACAGATTTAGTGCAGATGCAATGTGGCTCACTGAAGGCAATCCTTTTTGTTCGGCTTCGCCTTTTACAAAATAATCATACAAACATTCATCGAATTTAGTTACGGTTTTTCCTACTAAAGGTTTTCTGTCAATAAACTGTCTTTTGTAAAACCGCTGAGCATATTTAAGTAAAGAATCCAAATGTGAAAGTATTATGGATTTGCTGAACTCATCAGGGTTATTTTTATATTCGGTCTCCATCTTATAATACAGCGACCACATGATTTCTTTTTCTCTTGGCAAAAGGTGAAGCGCTTCGTGATTTTCGTAATCGAAAAAATTATATTTTTTAATTTCCGTGAATAAGGGATGTCCCATTAAAAAATCTTCATGAAGGTGAATTACAAATCCTTTTTCCGAATACTGAAGCCCACGTGCTGTCAGTGCTTGATTTGGTCTCGTGAAAAACATTAACCCGGTGTTGTGGTCATATTTTGTTTTGCCGTACAACAGCTCGCCGGATTTTACTTTCTTAAAACATATAATATAAAAGTTACAGGCGAACTCCATACTTTTTTCAAGGGGAGACGCATTCGTAAGTATGTTTAGACTTATCAATGGATGTTCGGGAGTAGGAAAACCTTCTGCCGAATCTAATTCACTTATGTTTTTGAAATGTTTCATAATTTACAACCTTCTAACGCTTTAAACTTATTGCAAATATTATCAATTTTCTCAATTCAAAAAAGAAACTCTAAGTTAAATATCAAGTTTTCTTGATCCCATCCATTTTACAATTTCAGGGTCACGATGATCGAAGAAACTGCTCTTATTCATATCCAGTTTTATAAATGCATTCATATCTTCGGTGCTTAGTTCAAAATCAAAGATATTAAAATTTTCAATCATTCTTTCTTTACGTACTGATTTGGGAATAACTATAACTCCTCTTTGAGTAAGCCATCGCAAAATTACCTGGGGAACAGTTTTATTATATTTTCCTGCTATGGAGGTGAGTATTTCATTTTTGAAAATATTATTTTTCCCTTCAGCAAATGGTCCCCATGATTCAATTTGAACGTTGTTTTCTTTTAAAAATTTTTGAGTTTCAATTTGTTGATTGAAAGGATGAGTTTCAATTTGATTTACCGCGGGAACAACTTCATTAAAAGTTATTATGTCCATTACACGATCCGGGAAAAAGTTGCTTACACCAATTGCCCTTACCTTTCCATTCTTATACAATTCTCCTAAGGCTCGCCATGAGCCATGCACGTCTCCATAAGGTTGGTGAATAAGGTATAAGTCCAAATAATCCAACTGAAGTTTGTTTAATGATTTTTCAAAAGCCCTTTTGGTTTTCTCATAACCGGTATCCTGAACCCAAAGCTTCGTAGTGATAAACAATTCTTTTCTATCTACGCCGCTTTTTTGAATTGCTTCACCAACTGCTTTTTCGTTCATATAGGAAGCTGCTGTATCAATCATGCGATAACCAACATTAATTGCATTGAGCACACTATTCTCACATTCTTTAACGTCGGCAATTTGAAAAACGCCATATCCAAGAATTGGCATTTCCACGCCGTTATTCAATTTAATCTTTTGCATAATTTTCTCTAATATATTTTTAATTAAGAAACTGGTTTATTGATTCCCAAATTTTG
>JAKAKE010000037.1 GCA_021824625.1 Bacteroidota bacterium
AATTTTGTTTTTATATCTCCCATTTCCTCTTTTCAATTTTAAATATTTTTAATCTTAAAATCCTCTAATCCTTAAATCCTATTCCATTTTGCATTATAAATACTGTAATTTTCATAATCAAAGCATACAAAAATAACCTTTTCAATTGGAACATTGTTTTTTAAGAATTTTATCACTGTATTAACAGCTATTTCAGCCGCATCCTCCTTCGGATACCTATAAATACCCGTACTGATATTCGGGAATGCAATTGTTTTGATATTATTCTCAACAGCAAGTCTCAGGCTATTCCAGTAAGCTTTAGTAAGAAGTTCAGGTTCATTTTGTTTCCCATCACGATAGACAGGCCCTACTGCATGAATTATAAATTTAGCAGGCATATTTCCTGCACTTGTTATTACTGCTTCACCGGTAGGGCAGTTACCAATATTTTTCACAATTTCCTTACATTCTTGTAAAAGTTTGGGTCCTGCCGCCCTGTGTATTGCACCATCAACACCGCCGCCGCCCAATAATGATGAATTAGCCGCATTAACAATAGCATCAACTTTCAGTTTTGTTATGTCCCCCTGAACTACTTCGATTCTATCTTTTATCATAATTCATCTTTTAGTATATAAGTAAAAAGTCGTTAGTCGTTAGTCATTAGTCATTAGTTTAATGAATAATTTGGGTTAATTATAAACTACTTACTTATTGTACCTTAATCCTTGTATTCTATCTATTCGTGTTTTATAAAAACCAACTGACTTCCAACTTCCGGCTTCCAACTTCCGGCTTCCAACTTCCAACTTCCGGCTTTCGACTATTTCTTTTAAATTTTTCAAAGCCCGCTCCAAATCAGGTCCCATAAAGCTGTCCATATAAAAATAACTGAAGATTTTGGCTATTGGATTCCAGCCGACACTACCTTTGATTTCCCAAATAATTTCTGTTCCGGACTGATTCTGTTTTAAATGAAATTGACCGATAGAAATATTATCTTCCATGTTCAATAAGTATTTCATATAACTGAATTCGGTGCTTTTTGTAATTTTTATATAACCCTTACCCATTCTTTTTGAATTCCATGATTGAATTGAGCCGATGCCAACAACAGGTCCCTTGTACGAAAATTTGATTGTCGAGTCCTGCTTGCTTGTCCATGTTGACCATTCCTGCCATAGCCTTAAATTACTGATATATTTAAACACAATCTGTTTGTCGGCTATTATTCTAATTTTACGTTCAATATTATAATCTGATGGAAGAAAAAAGGAATAAAGAAATACCGATATTACCAATGCAGCAAAAATTAATGCGATTGTTCTGATTACTTTCATATTTTATTTCTGATTTTGTAAATGATTCGAGAATTAATTTAACTGAAAAATTCCTTTGAAAAAACAGTAGTGGTAGAATATTTTCTGCCCTATAACATTTTTCAATTAACAACATGAAGCAAATCCTTCCGTCATATATCAACAAATATTTAGGAAAATAATGAAGTATTTAATATATATAGTTGTTCTGGCAGCTTTTCTAACTTCGGCTTTTGCCCAGAATTCATTAGAACAGAAGTATAAGCTTGCAGAAGCTTACGAAAAAACAGGGGATTTCGAAAATGCCTCGAGGTTATATTATGAAATATATAAAGTAACTCCAAAAAATAAAATATATTTGAATGCAGTTGTGCGTTCCTATAAAGCATTGCATCAATATTCAAATCTTTTATCAATAATTCAGGAACATTTGATAATCGAAAAAACACCGGATATTGTTATTTTATCGGGAGAATTGTATTGGCGGACCGGGAACACAGATGCGGCAAATAAAGCATGGCAGGAAGCCCTGGAACTACCTCCAAAAAATCCCGAAACTTATATTGATGTTGCTGAATCGCAGTCATCAGTTATGTTATTTGCTCGAGCTATTTCCACTCTGGAAAAGGGACAAAGAGAATTTATGGAAAGCTTCTCATTCTCAGAAAAACTGATTCCATTATACATCGCGACCGGTGAATATGTCAAAGGTGTTGATGAAATCCTCGAAGTATTTGAATCTGATAAAAATTTACAGATAGCCCAGGGAAGGCTCTCAGCCTTGATGACTGGTAAAGATGCAAAAATTTATATTAATAAGGAACTTGATAAGAAAGTATCACGATATGATAATGACCAGTTCTATCTAAGGCTCTATGGCTGGTTCCTCAAAACTATTGACCCGGAAAAAGCACTTGAAATATATAAAAAACTTGATGATATAACCGGAGGAATTGGAACTGAAATAGCACGTTTTGCAAATGATTCGAAACAAGATGGCCAATACGACATTGCTCTTAAAGCTTATGATATGGTAATAGCAAAGGGAAAAAACAACCCTCATTTCCTTACTTGTCTTTATGGTTTTGCCCGAACTCTTGAATATAAAACTCAGGAAAATCCTATTCTGTCAAAAGAAATGGTAGAAAATATCATATCGAGGTACAAACAAATTATTAAAGAATATTCTTATGATTTAACTGCCGCTGATGCCCGTATGAGAATAGCACAGCTTTCTCTCGATTATCTTAACGATAAAGAAACAGCTAAAGAAGAATTACAGACAATAATCAAACAATTTCCACAACAACCGATTACTGCTTCATCTTTAAATTTACTCGGTTCTGTCCTGATGATGGAAAATAATATGGAAGATGCCGGCAAAGCATTTTCTCAGGTAATTAGTAAATATCAAAGATATGCTCCTCAGGAAGTAGATAGAGCATCTTATTTTCTTGCTCAAATCCAATACTTTATTGGTAACATTGACTCTGCATTTACATTATTTACAAATGTGTCATCTAATACCGGTTCGGATATTGCAAATGATGCTCTTAACAAAATCATCCTGATTGACCAGAACAAGCAATTTACACAGGGATTGAAATTATTTGCCGAAGCTGAATATAAGGAATGGCAAAAAGATACAATCGAGGCATTGAATTTATATAAAAGTGTAACTGAAACTTCCTCCGGTTCCGATATAGCAGAACAGAGCATTATCAGGCAAGCAAAAATTTATTTCGGAAAATCTGATTATATTCAAGTCAGAAAATTATTATTGGATTTAATTGAAAAAACACCTGACACCATTTATGGTGATATATCCCATCTTTTGATTGGAGATTCTTATTTTAATGAGAAAAATACTGAAGATGCCATTAAATATTATACCCGGTTAATTGTGAAATATCCCCGCTCCATTTATTTGCAGGAAGCACGGGATAAAATCCGTAAAATCAGATCAAAGAATAGTTAGTCAAAAGTCAACATTAAAAGTTAATAGCCGTATCACTAAAGATACTTCCAACTTCCGACTTCCAACTTCCGACTTCCGACTTCCGACTTCCAACTTCCGACTTCCAACTTGGATATTCAAATTAATAATCCTAATGCAACTATCGCGGCTGTTTCGGCTCTGAGCCGTCTGTTACCGAGATTTATTGAAATTAATCTTTTATCACTTTTCATTATTTCAATTTCTTTACTGCTAAATCCACCTTCTGTGCCGACAATCAAGAGTGTTGAAACTTTATTTCTTAAATTTTCAGGTTTGTTGCCATTCATATCCGCAAGGATTATTCTTTTATATATTCCGGTATGCTTCAACAACTGCTCAATTGTTACGGGCGCATGAATTATTGGTAGAACCGAGCGGCAGCACTGTTTCATTGCAGAAATAGTCTTAGCTCTTAACCTTGTTAAATTTACTTTTTTTCTCTGAGAATGTTCAGAAATAATAGGAAAAAATTCATTAATACCAAGTTCCACAGCTTTTTCCATGGCGAACTCAAATCTATCCTTGTTATCTAAAATACCAATTGCTAATCCTGTTGTGAATGCATTTTCACCATAATAAATAATGAACTCATCTGGTAAAAAAATTACTTCGTTTTTTTTAAAGAATCTGACCTTTCCATTGGCGGAAAGCCCTTTTCCATTAGTAGCAAGTAAATTTTCATCATTTCCAATTCTCAATGCCTTGATATGTTTAATTTCATCATTTGGCAGATGAAATTCACTCACGGCTTTTATTAATTCCGGCAGGTAAATACAATTCATTTTTTACAACAGAATAATTTAACGATTTACAAATCAACATTTAATTTTTCTGAAACGTAACTTACTTTTTATTATTTTTGATATTTGAATAATAAACCTGTTAGGTTTAGACTGTTCTAATAAATAAAAAGAGATGGATTACTATGACAGACACAAAAAAGACTTTATTAATAAAAATCAGGGAAAAAGGAACTGATGAGCATCCTCATTCCCATAAAGGTATCAGATATTCTAATCAGACAAAGGTAATCATCTTTATACTTACTGCATTATTCTGCACATTCTTCTTTGCTTTTCATTTTAATACACAGAAAAGCATATCTCTGAAATTCAGTGCAAAGCCTGGAAATATCTGGACAAGTCAACCGCTTATTGCAGAATTTACTTATCCTGTTTTTAAAAATATTGATGAATATAATAAGGATGTTAATAGAGCAAAAGAAAATGCTTTGCCGGTCTTTGTATTAGAACCTTCTGCACAGAATCAGTCAACGAAAATATTGAATCTGATTTTATCAAACTTTCAGGATTACATTAGTGGGAATCCCAACAACATAGGTGCCTTCTTTACTCTTGATGAGTTAAAAAAGTTTGACAGCTTTAGCCCCGCTCAAAAGCAAAAAGATTTTACCTCGATGAATAAATACATCAGAACCTTCCTTAATGAAATTTATAGATATGGATTAGCTAATATAAGTACGAATCAACTGAAAAGTAACGAGATTACAATTCAAATACCTCCAAATAGTATTAAAATTCTTTCCCGGGATTTAGTTACCGATTCAATAAATCTAATTGAGAAAGCATCAAAATATTTAAATAATAAATTATCAACAGCCGCACTTGGATTATCGGTAGATATAATTTCAAGATGCGGCATCCCTAATTTAACATATTCAAAAGCACTGACCGGCCAGTCATTAACAATTGCTGAACAATCCGTAGCCAGAACCGAAGGTATTGTTCGCAAGGGGGAAACCATTGTATCGAAAGGGCAGGTCGTAAACAGCGAAATTCTAAAGAAAATACGTTCTTATGAAAATTCGAGAATAATTAGAAACGAAAATATTTATTCGATATGGTATTTCTTAGGCAGTTTTGGTCACGCAACATTAATTTATACAATACTTTTAATTTACTTGTTCTATATAAGGAAAAAGATTTTTTATGATAACCTTCAAATTTCAATACTGAGTGTTCTTTTAATATTAATAGCCTTTATGTCATGGCTTTCAATAGAGCTTTCGACATCTTTGCCGCTTGAATTTCTGATTTTATTGCCTGCATTTTCGATGCTGTCTGCAATTGTTTTTGATTCAAGAACAGCATTTTATGTAACTGTTACTATGGCTCTGATGGTCTCCGGTATTAGGGGTAATGATTATGATGTCGGCTTATCAATGATGTTTGCTGGGACTTTGGCGGCATATACCGTTCGTGATATTCAAAGCAGGACACAAATGTTTCTGTCAATTTTCTATATATTTATCGGTTTATCCATCTCGATTGTTGTGATTGGGCTTGAACGTTCTGCTGATTTTACTACTTCTTTGAATAAATCGTTGTTCGCTTTGATGAATTCAGCTTTTTCCCCATTAATCACGTATGGATTGCTTTTCGTAATTGAACGCACCACAAATTTAACAACTGATTTGAGTTTGCAGGAATATGTAAATTTGAATCATCCGATTTTAACGAAATTAAGTGAATTGGCTCCGGGTACTTATCAGCACACTCTCTCTATGGCTCAGCTTGCAGAAAGGTGTGCTCTTGCAATCAATGCTAATTCTTTATTGACTAAAGTTGGTGCTTATTTTCATGATATTGGAAAAATTTCCAAGCCTGAATATTTTTCTGAAAATCAAATTGATATTGATAACAAACACGATATGCTTTCTCCAAGAAAGAGTGCCGATGCAATCAAAAACCATGTCGTTGACGGTTTAAAACTGGCTCACGATAACAATCTTCCGGTTAGAATCATTGATTTTATTCCCATGCATCATGGCACCTCGATTGTCAAGCATTTCTATGCTAAAGCAATTGAAATGGCAGATGGAGAGCATATTAATGACGAAGATTTTCGTTATCCCGGGCCAAAACCTAATTCGAAGGAAACTGCAATTGTTATGATATGCGATTCATGTGAAGCATTGTCTCGTGTACCTTTCAAAGAAAAGGAAGACCTCGAAAAAGCCGTTGACAGAAGCATCAAAGATAAATTGCTTGACGGACAACTTGATGAATCAAATTTGACCATGACTGATATTAAAATTATCAAAGAGACTTGTATTAAATTCATCCAAAGTATTTCTCATCCTCGAGTTGAGTATAAGGAAATACCTGGAGAAAAATCTGAAACTGAAATTGAGCCTGGCAGTGAAAAATAAAATCAAAAATGATGATAATATAGGACTGACCAGGGAAATCCAAAGGGAATTAAATCAGTTCATTCAATTCATCTCACTTGAAAAAGGATTGTCAGACAATACAAAAATATCTTACAGCCACGACCTTAGACAATTTGCTGAATTTCTAAATTCAAAAAAAATTGATTCATTTTCCAAAGCTGAAACCAAAAATATTACCGTATTTATTAATGTATTGGATGAACTTGGTTTGAGTGTTCCAAGCCGTTCACGTTATATTAGTTCAATTAGAAGCTTGTATAAATTTCTTTTCTCATCAGGAATTGCAGATAAAAACATAACTGATGTAATTGACCTTCCAAAAGCTTCACGTAAACTACCTGATACATTAACTATCGAAGACATCAATAACATTCTTGAAAAACCTGATGTAAGTAAACCCGCAGGGATTAGGGACAGAGCCATTCTCGAAACAATGTACGCCTGCGGTTTACGTGTATCCGAACTATGCAATTTAAAACAAAGAGACCTAATATTAGATGCGGAAATCGTAAGAGTTTTCGGTAAAGGTGATAAAGAGAGAATAGTTCCGATTGGGAATTCAGCTTTGAGATGGATTAGTGAGTATATTAAAAAAGCAAGGCATCTGTTTATTAAAAAAGCTGACACCGATGATATATTATTTTTGAATCAAAGAGGCACTAAACTATCTCGAATGTCAATATGGAAAATTCTTGATTATTCGGCAAGGCTTGCTGAATTAAATGTTCATGTTCATCCACATATGCTCCGGCATTCCTTTGCCACACATCTTCTCGAAGGCGGTGCAGACCTTCGTGCTGTACAGGAAATGCTCGGTCATTCGGATATATCAACAACACAGATATATACTCATTTGGACAGAGATTATATAAAAGAAGTTCATAAAACCTTCCATCCGAGAGGATGAGATTCTTTTTCCCCTTCTAAGAAATCAGCATTGTGGCTTTTGAATACATCACTTCACAACAACAACCGGTTTTGTTATAGTTTTACTATTCATTGTTAGTACCATATAATATATGCCTGAATCTATTCCATCAGTAGTCAGATTCATACTCTTAACATCATCAAGCATCCCATCATATAATACTTTTATGAGTTGTCCCATGGAATTATACATTGTCAGTCTGGTCTTCGAGTTTATGTAATTATCATTCCCGAATTTGATTTCTGCATTTGTTGAAATTGGATTTTGTGAGATTTCGAGTATTAAATTTTCATCTTCATTATCACCAACATAATTTGGGTCAGTTCCAAAACCTGTCAATTTTATTGAGTATGGAGTATTAATTTCATCGTTATTTGAAATTGTTAATGAAGAATTTAATGTGCCTTCTCTGGGAGGTTTAAACTCAACTGTTACTGTCATTTTTGAACCTGAATCAATCTTTACAGGAGTCTCACCCAATGGCGGGTCGGTTGATGCAAGATAATATCCCTTCTGAGTACCAAAAATAATCTGTAAATTTGAAATTTCAATTCCCTTGCCATTAACAGGGTATATATCAAAAGAAAGTAATTTGCTCTCATTAACTTTTACATTTCCGAATTTTAGAGAATCTGTACTAACTATTATCCCCGGTTTTGGTGCAACTCTAAATTGATGAAATATCTCAGTACCAAAATCACCGTTAAAGGTTTTTACTTTTCCACGATTTATGAAATTGACATATCCGCCTCCCCAGCCCTGGTTATCTCTGAAAAACCAGTGATTAATTCCATACCCTTCTACATTTCTGAAAATGAATTCATATTCACCATCTTCAAGATAGAATGTATCTCTGTATAGAGTATAATCTTCCATATTATCCCGGAAATTAATAAGAGTGCCGTCTAACTTTCTCAATGTATAATTATACTGGTCTTTTGCATATTTATTTGTTTTATACTCGATAATAAGGTCATTATAATAAGTTGGAACCGTGTTAAATGTTGTTTCCATCCTATTGTTTGGAGTATATTCATCAATTGAACCATTTGGATTTGAAACTACTGCGTAGAACTTTCTATTCGGATTACTTATTTCACCCCAATCAAAATTCGGTAGAGTTACTATTGCAGT
>JAKAKE010000076.1 GCA_021824625.1 Bacteroidota bacterium
ATAAATCCGTTTAGAATAGGATAAAAATGTCGGTTATCATAGTCCTGATTCTCGCAAGTGTGTGCATGGCACTCATCTTTCTCGGTGCTTTCGTCTGGGCAATGAGAAACGACCAGTTCGAAGATACTCATACTCCATCAATGAGAATTATCAATGATGATAAATAAATCGTTTCAATAGATGTATTAAAAGAGGGTTTGATATGGAGGACAAAATAATAAATGCAGAAGCTGAATCGGGGCTCGTAACATTTTATTATGACAACCGGATTGTCTGGAACTTCGCATTAGCAACAATAATATGGGGTGCAGTCGGAATGCTTGTTGGATTGATTATAGCAATCCAGCTTTTTTATCCGGCACTGAATCTTGGAATCCCATACACTACATTCAGCCGCCTGAGGCCCCTTCACACAAATGCAGTAATCTTCGCCTTTGTGGGTAACTGCATTTTCATGGGTGTATATTACTCATTGCAGAGACTTTGCAGAGCAAGAATGTTCAGCGATTTGCTCAGCAAGCTCCATTTCTGGGGCTGGCAAATAATAATAGTATCCGCGGCGATTACTTTCCCGCTTGGAATCACAACGGGCAAGGAATATGCAGAGCTTGAATGGCCCATTGACATTGCAATCGCAATTGTCTGGATTATTTTCGGAATAAACTTTTTCGGAACTATTGCAAAACGCCGCGAAAAGCATTTGTATGTTGCTATATGGTTTTACATAGCATCGTGGATTACAGTAACTGTACTGCACGTGTTCAATTCAATAGAATTGCCTGTCAGCTTCCTGAAGTCATACCCGGTTTATGCCGGAGTGCAGGATGCACTCGTTCAGTGGTGGTATGGCCACAATGCAGTTGCATTCTTTCTTACGACACCATTTCTCGGATTAATGTACTATTTTTTGCCGAAAGCCGCAGAAAGGCCGGTTTATTCCTATAAGCTGTCAATCATTCATTTTTGGTCTTTAATCTTTCTTTATATTTGGGCGGGGCCTCATCACCTGCTTTATTCAACGCTTCCCGACTGGGCACAGACACTCGGAATGATATTTTCTATAATGCTGATAGCACCATCATGGGGAGGGATGATTAACGGCTTGCTGACCTTGAGAGGTGCATGGGACAAGGTGCGTGAGAGCCCGATTCTGAAATTCATGGTCGTTGCCGTTACGGCTTATGGCATGGCTACTCTCGAAGGGCCCGCACTATCTATTAAAAGTGTTAATGCCCTTTCTCATTTTACGAATTGGACAGTAGCACACGTTCATATCGGAGCATTAGGATGGAATGGTTTTCTCACATTCGGAATTTTGTATTGGCTTGTACCGAGACTGTTCAGGACTGAGCTTTATTCAAAGAAACTCGCAAATGCCCACTTCTGGATTGGATTCATAGGAATCGTTATTTATGCAGTGCCTATGTACTGGGCAGGTATAGCCGAGGGTTTGATGTGGAAGCAATTCACACCTGACGGAATATTGCAGTATCCTAATTTCCTCGAGACCGTAACCCAGATTATTCCAATGTATATTATACGTGCTGTCGGAGGCACACTGTTCCTTACAGGTGTTATTATCATGCTGTACAATCTTTTTAAGACAGTGAAGAAAGGTTCATTGGTTTCAAATGAACAGGCACAGGCTCCGGCAATAATGGAATCTCATATCGAAACCACCCGTCCCCACAGATGGCTCGAAAGTAAACCTTTGTGGTTCGGGCTTGTGGCTTTGCTGGCTATTCTCGTAGGTGGTTTGGTGGAAATTATTCCTATGTATGTAATTAAAACCAACGTGCCGACTATTTCGAGCGTTAAGCCATACACCCCGCTTGAATTGGAAGGAAGGGACGTTTATATTGCAGAAGGCTGTTATACCTGCCATTCTCAATTGGTGAGGCCCTTCCGCTCCGAGACAGCAAGGTACGGCGAATATTCAAAGTCAGGCGAGTATGTATATGACCATCCTTTTCAGTGGGGTTCAAAAAGAATAGGCCCCGACCTGCACAGGGAAGGTGGAAAATATCCGAACTCGTGGCATTATAATCATCTTGTTAATCCTCCTGCGATTTCTCCGGGGACAATCATGCCGCCTTTCCCCTGGCTTGCAAAAGATAAGATTGATATTGATTTTACATCCTCCAAAATTAAAGCTATGATTAGTCTCGGTGTGCCTTACTCGACTATGCTTCTTAACAAAACGAAGCAGGAGTACTTGTACCAGGCGAACAGCATTGTTGCCGATTTAACAGATGCAGGAATCAAAGCTGACCCTGAGTCGAAAATCATCGCACTGATTGGCTATTTGCAGAGATTGGGAACGGATATTAAAGGTAAAACTACGGCACAAAAATAAAAATAGGAAGAGGATAATAATGTTCAGGGACATATTAAATAACGTGGAAGGATTCGGATTTTTAATCATGTTTTCGCTTATCTTCTTTTTTATACTTTTTATACTGATTTTACTTTGGGTATGGAAATTAGATAAGGGTTTGGTTGATAAGCTGAGGAATCTGCCTCTTGAAGATGATTTACCGGCAAAAAAAAAGATAGTATTATAGTTAAATATTAATTTGAAAAATTGACAGGAAAATAAAATGGCAAAAGAAAAAGATATATTGTTAAAACATAATTATGACGGTATTCACGAGTATGACAATCCCTTGCCGGGTTGGTGGCTGATTCTGTTCATACTCACTGTTGTTTGGGGAATACTTTACCTGATGTATTATCAGGTAATCGGTGCAGGGATGACACCGGTTCAGGAATACCAGGCTGAAATGAAAGAAGCGGGAAAAACTGTTAAAGCAGCTTCGCTTGTTTTCAGCAAAGAAGAACTTTCACCTAATACGGATGCTAAACTTCTTGCTGCCGGAAAGAAAGTATTTACTGAAAAATGTTCGGCATGCCATGGGAGCATGGGTGAAGGCGGCATTGGGCCTAACCTTACGGATGATTACTGGATTCACGGCGGCACTATGGAGAATATACTCACGACAATATCAAATGGTGTTCCCGAAAAAGGAATGTTATCGTGGAAAACCCTTTTGAAAAAAGAAGAAATACTTGATGTGGCTTATTATATCTACTCTCTGCATGGCACTAATCCTCCGAATATGAAGAAGCCGCAGGGTGAATTATTTCAAAGAAATTAAAGTAAGATGAGTGTTCAGGAACAAAATGAAGAATCAGATTTTCATTACTTGTATGAGGATGAAGACGAGTTAATAACCAAAACTGGAGACTCGTTCAGAGACCGGGTTTCTACGATTGACAAGAGAGGACGCAGGGTCTGGGTATATCCGCATAAACCCAAAGGGACTTTTCACAGGTTCAGGGCGCTGACTGCGGCAATACTAATTGCAATTATGGTTGGAACTCCGTTCATAAAAATGAATGGCGAACCATTTGTTCTGTTGAATGTCATCGAGAGAAAATTTATAATTTTCGGAATGCAATTCTGGATGCAGGACTTCTTTCTTTTTGCCCTTATGTTTATTGCACTCGTAATTTTCATTGTTCTATTCACAGCAATATTCGGCAGGATATGGTGCGGCTGGGCTTGTCCGCAAACAATATTCATGGAAATGGTTTTCAGGAAAATCGAATTTATGATTGAAGGCGACGGCCCTAAACAAAGAAAGCTGAATCAGTCACCTGAGAGTTTTTCAAAAATATTCAAAAAGACTCTCAAGCATACAATTTTCTTCGCATTGTCCTGGGTCATTGGAAATATCTTTCTTTCATACATTATCGGAGTAGATGAATTATTCCATATTATCTCCGAACCCGTATCCCGTCATGCAGTTGGTTTTACTGCGATGTTTTGTTTTACTCTGGTTTTTTATGGAATATTTGCCCGGTTCAGAGAGCAGGCTTGCATCTACATTTGTCCTTACGGAAGGCTCCAGTCTGTGTTGCTGGATAAGAATTCAATCGTTGTCGCTTATTATTTCGTCAGGGGTGAACCGAGAACAAAGCTGAGAAAAGGGATTGATGCTTCAACGGCAGGTGATTGCATTGACTGCGGATTATGCGTTAGAGTCTGCCCGACCGGTATTGACATTCGCAATGGCACACAGCTCGAATGTGTGAACTGTACTGCTTGCATTGATGCTTGTAATAGTGTGATGAAAAAAGTGCATAAGCCTAAAAACCTGATTAAGTATGCTTCGATGAATCAGATTGAGTCGAATCAAAAATTCAGGATTACTCAGAGAATTGCTCTGTATTCAACCCTTCTTGTTGCTTTAATTGTATTGATATCGGTGCTAATCGTTACCAAGAGTGAATTAGGTGTTACGATGTTCAGGGCTAAAGGTACGGAATATATTATTAATGAAGATAAAAGTATATCAAATCTATATACTCTTACTTTGATTAATAAAACGTCAGAGCAATCGGAAATTGAAATAAGGGTTGAGGACATTCCTGCCAAAGTAAAACTTATCGGTAGGGATAAACTAATTCTTAAGCCAAATCAATTGTTGGAGACAGCCGTCATTATTAAAATTCCGGAAGAGTACGCCGAAAAGGAAAGATTAGAAATAAAAGTTGGTTTTTACAAGAATGGAAAAAAGATTAACAGTTTGAAAACAAATTTTTCTTCACCTGGCGATTAAAATAATATTTACAAATTATGAAATTATTTAAAAATTGGGGATTCGGAATTGCTGTGCTGTACATTGCATTTGTGCTTGCCGTTGCAGGCACAGTGATTTTTGCATCATTTCAAAAAGTCGAACTTGTTGATAATAATTATTATGATAAATCACTTGTCTATCAGAAGGAAATAGATAAAAAGACAAACTCGAATAATTTGAAAAACAACTTCACGCTTATGCAGGGTGAAGGAAATCTCAAAATAATATTTCCCAAGGAAATTGCTTCATCCGGTATTTCAGGTAACATATTATTTTTCAAACCGAATGATTCAAAGCTCGATTTCAGGGATATTTTAAAAATAGATTCAGGTAACATTTACCAAATATCTTTAAATCGGCTTGTCAAAGGCAGGTGGTTAATCAAGATTGACTGGAATGGAAATGGTACTAATTATTATAATGAAGAAGAAATCACAATCAGGTAAATTATGTTCATAATATCCGGTTTCGTCCTCGGCATCATCACGAGTATGCACTGCATAGGAATGTGCGGCCCTTTGGCTCTTGCAGTGCCGCGTACCGAAGGCAGTAAGATGAGATTATTCTTTGAAGGATTTATCTTCAACTTCGGAAGGGTTATTACCTATACCCTTATGGGATTAATTCTCGGTGGAATCGGCATGGCAGTTAGTCTGGCAGGTTACCAGGAAATTATTTCGATTATTCTCGGCTCGTCAATTCTTGTGATTTATTTTTTTGCCGTTGTGTTCAAAAAGAAATTATTCAAATTGAATTTCACAAATAAAGTTTATGCAAAATTACAATTCTGGTTTGGCAAATTTTTCAATAAGCAAACAAAAGGAGCATTACTTATTCTTGGTATTTTGAACGGATTACTTCCCTGCGGCGCTGTCTATATAGCTTTAGCTCAATCAATACTTGCAGGCGGGTTAGCCCAAAGTTCACTCTTTATGGCTTCTTTTGGTTTCGGCACCATGCCGCTTCTACTCACGGTTTTTGTCTCGAGGAATATTATTCCGATAGCCATCAGAAAAAAGATGACAAAACTTATTCCTGTGGCAGTGGTTCTTGTCGGTGCATTACTGATAATGCGGGGTATGTCTCTTGGAATACCATATATTAGCCCTGTTCTGCCTCATCAGGAACAGGCAAGCGAAGCACCTTGCTGTCATTGAAATATTTTAACGAAATAAAAGATAAAAGAATTGAAAACAAAGTTTAGAATTTCAATTAAAAATAAGTACAAGCCATCAAAGCCTTGCTCATGTGAAATTTGCACTACTTTTTGCACAAGGCCCGGCTGGTGGACTGTCGAAGAAGCGGAACATGCAATTAATGCAGGTTATGCAAAACGCATGATGCTTGAAATGGCTCCCGAAATGACATTCGGCGTCCTTTCGCCTGCTTTCAAGGGATGTGAAGGTAATTTTGCACTGAATACATACTCAAAAAACGGGTGCAATTTTCTTAAGGATAATTTATGCGAATTGCACGGCACAGGATTTCAACCACTTGAATGCCGCGTGTGCCACCATGACCGTCCGGGAATGGGTAAGCAATGCCATTCGGATATCGAGAAAGACTGGAATACCACTGCGGGACAATCATTAATCGTTAAATGGGGTAACCTGATTGGTTTTTGGGCAAGATATAAGGATTTTAAGTTTAAGAGATAATTTTCTAATTTATAAAATCCTAAAACTCCTGCTGCTGTACTATCGTATAGCCTGCGGTTTTGTTTCCGCCAAGTATGAATGTGAAGTTTTTTCCAAAAGGCAGAGACAAGCCGTCAATTCTTTTTATGACCGTGCTGTCAGCAGGATTCACAAACATAAAACTGCTTGTTCGTTCGAGTGTAACCACATCTAGCGGCGAGGCTGAGCCATATTGAATATCTCTTGCTATAAAACAAGTGTCGCAGTTGAGTGCAACGTGTACAGCCGGGAATTCCTTGCAGGCATTGATAAACCGCCTTTTGTAATTGTCTTTTTCAATAGTAAGCGGTGAGTATTGAAAAACGAGCAGGTCTTTACTTTGGGAATTGCCTGTTGCAATGATTAGATTTCTTTTCGCAACGTCAACGTTTATATTTAGCTGACTTCCGCTGATTGTTATGTTTGCATTTCCACCGTTCATAACTGTCGCAAGCGAACCGGACAGGTAAAGCATCGCCTTGCTCAATACAGGCGGGATAGCAACAGTAATCGTTTCGGCATCCGGGAGCAGGTGAACAACTTGGGTAAAAGCTCCCTCGGTGAGGTAAGCGGGAGATTTGCCGACATCATTTTCCTCGACAAGAGAAAGTTTTATTTTACCGGGATTAGACGGGTCATCCAATATAAAAATGAGATAATTCTTGTCAGGTTTCATTTCCGTCAATGTGTTATAAATAAGTCTTGTCGGGTCCTCGGTGGTATAAACCGACAGTGGTACAAATCCTGATGGTATCATAACAAACTGTGATATTTCACCATATTTTATTGCTGGAGATATAAGTTCACCGGAGCGAAAACCTGTAGAGGACTTGTTGTCATCCATTGCTCCAACCGACAAAGTAAATCCGGGATAATTAACCGATGAATTGATTACACGTATTGCAGCCCTGCCGTTTAAAGGCTCGCCCAATCGAACAGGAGGAATTGCTATCGTCAGCTTAGCCGGAAAATTAGCCGAATCGAATACTGCAATTGTAAAATTTTTTAAAACTTCAAGAGATACCGAAGCATAGCTCTTTTCCTCAGAACCAATTAGCGATGTAAATGTATCGCTGCTTTGTGAGCCGCAGGCTGTTATATTGGAATATGATGTTATGTAATCAGCCAGAACATCCGTTGCAACCGTTTCATCCGGCATCTTTTTTACTGTTACCGGCTGTGATGAAAAATTGATTGTGCGAACATTTGCAAATTTTTCATTTTTTGGAACCGAATCTACTTCTGATAAAGCTTTCAACCCGCCGAACTCGTCGAGCAGCAGCAAATCAGGTTTTCCTGAATTTAACCGGTAAATAATTATTGTATATTGTCCCCCTGCATCAAAATGTAATTTATATAAATTAATATCAGGAGTATTGCCGAAAGTCTCGGTCAACACCGATATTGCCTCATTCCCGGCGGGTAATTCAATCGGAGTACCAACGCTCCTATATCTCAGGTTCTGAACAATTGGTTTGCCGTTTGGACAACCGAGTATAACCGAAAATCTGTATGTCGTATCAGGATTTGCATTCAGCACTTTTATATATGCAGTGTTGTATCTGCCGGTGAAGCTCGAAATTGTCCCAATGGAAATAATTGAGTCAACTTTATTGTTAGGATATGTGGAATCACTAGGGGCAGGTGGCAGTGCAAACAATGAATAATATGTATTTAATATAAACCTTACTTTGTTTTTCTTCTTGTATATAGTTGAGTCTTCAAGCGTGATTGCAGCAATCGCCGAATCGGCAGGAGGATGCAGTGTATCGGAACAGGCGGCATATTCGGTCAAGCCAGATTCTACTGCACCATTCAAAGAAAGTTTTAGCTTATCTGCTGCCGCTAAATTTATAAACCTGACATACATAGTAGCACTCTGCGGAGGTGGATTGAGTAAATCAGGGTTTTCGTCAATACAACCAATGACTGCAATTAAAAATAAAAGCAGTGAATATTTTAATATTTTTTTATTCATCAGAGTTTGTCTCACTTTTGATTTATTCATAATGTTATAGTCAAAAAAAAAGGAAAAATATTGTTTTTTAAAATTTTGAATTAAGTTGGAAGTAATCTAATAATTATAAAACAATTCTATCACGTTATGATTAAATATCAGTAGCTTAGATTAATAACTACCTTTGATTTTCCCGCAGGGAATTTAATTTGAATGGTGGCTTTATATTTTATTT
>JAKAKE010000171.1 GCA_021824625.1 Bacteroidota bacterium
AAAACCTGCGATTCACATCGCAGGTTCTTTAAAATTTCTATTTTATAAAATTCAACAATCCTGTGAGCTTCTTCCCTTCAATATTCAGAGAATAAATGTATATCCCGCTCGATAAACCTTCGGCATTGAAATTGAACCTATGCAATCCTCCATCTAACTTTTGATTCGCAATAACCAATACTTCATTACCAAGAATATCCATAATAGCAAGTCCTACTGATTGCGGCTTATCAAGGTTCAGATAAAATGTAGTCGTTCCATTAAATGGATTTGGATAAACTTTAACTAATTTATCAGAAGTAAATTTATCAACAGAAGTTGCATTTAGAAGAACTTTGAAAGTGTCCGATACTACATTATTACACTGATTCGATACAATGCAATAATAACGACCCTCATCTTGCTTTGTAAAAGGAAATTTCCTAAATAATGAATCGTTGGCGCCAGGTACCAAAACATCATTTTTAAACCACCTAAAAGCGATAGGTGCTTCACCTGAAGCATTAACAGAAAGCAACATCTCTCCCATGTCTTCAATTTTAATTTCCCTTAAAGGTGCTACTCTCTGAATTGTAACATTTACCTTTGACTTTAACTCAACTGTATCCGTGGATTGTTTAATATTACCGGGATTTGCTGTAACCATAGCATAATAGTTTCCTTCATCGTTCTTGATAATATTATTTACTACAAGAGTAGTTGAATCCACACCGGCAATCCTGCTATCGCCTGTAAGTGGTTGCCCGTCCTTATACCATTTATATGTTAAAGTTTTTTCTCCTCCAACTGCATTGATTGAAAATGCAGCATCCTGCCCTTGGCATAAAAACTGACTTGCCGGTTGTGATTTAATATAACTGCTTTGCCATCCCTGACGCCAATCCGAATATACAGCCGCATCATCATTATATTTAGTTTCGTCTTTCGTTGTTGCTCCATTCCCCTCCTGAAAACGCCAATAACCCGCCAGTCCAACCTCATTTCCATTTAGAACAGTATTCATATTTTGAATTAATTCCTGCTGAGTTCTAACTACACTCCACATTCTGATTTCATCAATTGTTCCATCAAAGGGACTTGAATTATAAGTATTATTTCCAAACAAAAGCGGAAACGTCGAATTATCCTTAATCAATCCCTTTGGTAAATTCTGAGTCTTGAAAATTGTATCAACTATTTGAATACCATTAACATAAAATTTAACAATACTGTCCCCATCATAAGTAACAGCAACATGCTGCCAATCTTTAAAATTAAATTTAAATTTGTCGGTAAACACATTTGAAACTTTGTCGCTGTCGTTGGTAAAAGTAAAACGAAGTGACCTGTCACCTGCTATATAAAACATGAAATTAGTTTTGTCGGCTATTCTTCCGAAATAGCTTCTTCCTCCGCTTCGGGCTTTTATCCATGCTTCGATTGTGAGCCTGTTAAATAAATTAATCGGTGGTGAAGCTTGTATTTCGGCATAACCATTCCTGTTATTAAAATCGAGAGCACTCTCCCCGTCGAAAATATAAACTCTTCCGGTTGTGTCATAATTTTTATTTTCTCTTGTTATATTCATTTTCGCATCAAAAATTCCGGGAACATTATAAGTCCATTTTGGATTTTTATCGTTAGAACTTCCGCCCTGTTTATCACCAAAATCCCAGTTCCAGCTTTCAATCGGTTTAGTTGTTAAAGATTTATCCTGAAAACTGACTTCCAGAGGAGCATGGCCCGTTATCGGCTGAGAAGTAAAAACGGGTATTGTGTAATCAATCGGAATACCTAAGAAATTCATTATTCGTGAAACAAGTTCATACCTTGTGCTTGGCTGTGCATGGTCATTCAATTCCGCAATAGGATATGCACTATAAAAAGTCTTTTGGTTATAAAAACCAATATTTTGCACAGAAACAGTTCCATATCCCGGCTGATAGAAAGAAGTGTATCCATCACCCGGAATTACAGTGTCAATCGAAAGGAATCTCGAAGCATGAGAACCGATGAATTCCATATTTACTGTTAAAGCAGATGAATTACCCTCCAAAGTATCAAGTATCACGTTGTCTTCACCGTCATCACTGCTTCTTATTCCGAATAATTCAAGTAATTTAGAATTATTTCTCTGGTCCCACCCAAAAATTTCAGTTCCTTCAATGTAAACTTTGCCGCCATCCAACAAGTAATTCCTCACAACATCAGCCATCCAGTCATCAAAGCTGGTAAGGCCCATACCGGCACCTGTTTCGGTATAGCCAATACTTCCAAAAGAAAGAAATACAGCATCATAACCGAATAAAGTGGCTGGAAATTCATTCCCATAAGTAACTTTTACTCCCTGGCCTTTTAAGAAATCTCTGATGAATGAACCACTGAACCCCCTCATTGGTATTCCTTCCCAAACCAAAACTCCACCTGTTGTTATGGGGATTTCAAAATCCATAGTGTTCCCATAAACAATTTCCTCATTATCGGATGTTGTTTTCAATCTTAATTTTGCGAATCTTGCTTCTGCCGAAGAAGAAATTTTTATCTCAAACTCAGGTGGAATAATTGAATATCCGTCAGAATTAACACTTCCTGTATATGAGCCGTTGATTACTTCTATATCAGGGTCGAGTGTTTCCAATGTAAAATTAACAGAATTTGAACTCAACAAATGAGCATAATTTCTGATAACAAAACCAATATTAACAGTATCTCCCGGTTCCAAAGCCCCATCATTATCAGATAGTGAATCCTTTGTGATTACTTGGTAAAGTTCTAATCTTAATTTTTTTGGAATTGACGGATTTGTTTCAATTAGCGACCTGTATGGATTAACTCTACCGGCACCAAGTTTATCAATATAATTTGCATTCATCGAATCTATATTATCGGCTGTACCAAAAAATTGTTCTTCAATTTGTGCTATTTGCCAATCAGGATGATAAGCCCTGAGAAGTCCAATACATCCTGCCGCTACCGGACTTGCCATTGATGTCCCCTGGTAACTACCGTAACCGTGATTCAAAAGAGTGCTTAAAATACCTCCGCCATTACCGTAATCGCCTCCGGGAGCGGCTATATCAACACCGATTCCGAAATTTGAATAATTTGCTTTTCTATCATCAACACCTACCGAAGCAACACTTATCACATTAGGATAATATGCGGGATAAAAATGTTCATCACTATTGCCGTTACCGGCTGCTATCACAAGAATTGCCCCAAGACTAGTTGCATAAGCTATTGACTCTGCCTCGGCGGCTGAGTATCCTCCTCCGCCCCAACTGCAGTTTATCACATCGGCACCATTTTCAGCAAGATAGACTATCCCTTCATACCCCTTATCAATATTATTGAAGCCCGGGCATGAGTGTGATGTTGGTAAAAACTTAACATTCCAGCTTATCGAGGCAATTCCGGAATCATTATTAGTTACTCCGGCAGCTATACCTGAAACATGTGTCCCATGGCTATTATAATCCCATGGATTATTACCTTCTCCATTACTTATAGTGTCAGTTAGAAAATCCCAGCCGATGATATCATCAACGTAACCGTTACCATCATCATCAATGTGATTTGTATCACCCGGGTCAAACACCCAAGTGCTGTCACTTTGTCTAAACTCTATTACATGCCCGTCATGGTCGGCATCCTCACCTAAATTTTGTTTTATGTTATTAATTAAATCAGGATGGTCCCACTCTACACCGGTATCACTGATACCAATGATAATTTCCTGGATTCCGTTTTCTCCTTTGAATACATCCCATGCCGAATCAGCTTTTATTTGAGGTAAATGCTGCTGCCGGCTGTAAAGGGAATCATTAGGAATTTCAAGCAGATAACGTATCGGCACAGGTTCTGCATACTCAACATTCGGGTCATCGGCAAACTCCTTTAAAACCATTCCCAAATTTTCCCCCTTTCCTAAAGTGGGATTCAAGGGGATTATTAATGTATAAATTCTCGAAAGGTCAGGTATTTCCTTCTTTGCAGATTGAATATAATCTTTATTCTTTTGTAGTAAATCTTTTCTTTGTTTGTATTTCTTATTAGTTTTTATACCAAACTTCTCAATTTTATCGTCAAGACTGCTAATACCAAATCTGTAATTTACAGTTCCCTGCAATTCATCCGAAGTTTTCAAAAAAGCTTTTGTATCTTTTTTAAGTTTTATGTATAATTTATCAAAATAATACAAGGGCCTTCCTTCCTTATCTCTTCCGTTAATCTGCCTTAAACATTCAGATAAAGTTCTTGGCTTTACCCCTTTATTAAAGTGGGATTCAGGGGAATTTCCTATATTATTTGTTGTCAGCGAAAATAAATTTACTGACGTTGAAATTATTATTATTGAAACGAATAATGAAAATAATTTTTTCAATTTAACACTCCCAAGGATTTAAGAATAACTTTCTAAAATACAAAAAAAAAATCAATTTCCATGTCCAATGCCGGTGATTTAAACAGAATTTCCTTTTCCCACTTTATCAAAGAGCTTATCCTGAGCTTGTCGAAGGATGAATTCAGGGGGATTTTCTCCTCTTTCCCCCTTTATAAAAGGGGGATTCAGGGGGATTTCTTCTTTCACAATTTATCACAGGGGATTCAGGGGGATTTCTTCTTTCACAATTTATCACAGTGGGGATTTTGTTATTAATTTCCTGACTTATAAAAATACCCTTTAATAAATCCTTTGAATATATACTTTAAATCGGAGAAACTTCTTGCACGAAAAATCCATAAAAATAAAATTATGAATGGGCGTATCAATCTCACAGACAAACTTCCGTGCAATACATTAACAGCTATCAGATTTCTTACAAAATAGAATTTTTTTGAAGGTTGAATTTTATTCAATGGGGATACTTCAAGTTTACGGTCTAGTCTTGCATCCCTGCATAGTTCAATTTTAATATTAAATTTTTTTACTCTCAGGAAATATTCAGTATCATCAGCAAAAATAAAAAATTTCTTTTCCGGTAATCCTATTCTTTCCACAACAGACCTGTGAAACAACGGACCTTCGAATGTGATGCCTTCGACCGTAACAAATTTATCTTTTAAATGGTTTTCAGTTATAATTCCCTGCCAGAATTTTTTTAATGGATTAGATAAATTATAATGAATTACATCGTTCAAAAATGGCTCCCCGTCCGGTTTATGTCTTAAGGGAACCCGCACAAGATTCATATCGTCTTTTTCAAGTAATAATTCAAGACATTTTAAATCCGGCACAACATCATCATCCATTGTCCAAATCCATTCGCCTCCTTTATCATAAGCAGCTTTTATTCCTGTAAATTGTCCTCCTGAACTACCGACATTATCTTGCCTGATAATAATAATGTCCTGCTGTTCAACAAGCCATTCCGATGTACCGTCCGTACTCGAATTATCTACGACAATAATATTATTTGTCTTTTTAGTCTGATTTCGTATAGCATTTATGATTTCTTTTAAAAAGTCAAGTCTATTATAAGTTACAACAACAGCAGTTACATTTATATTTTCTGAAGGCATTATATATTCCTAAAATCCTTTAATTTCTAATAAACCTGTTGATTTTCCATTTATGATGTAATTGTGAAAAATAGTTGCACCTTCCTTATGTGTTCTCAGAAATAATCTTTTATAACATTCCTTATAGGTGAGCCATTCAAAAGCCTGATGTTCCTTAGATAATTTGACTTTTTGATTTTTATTAATTAATGCACCAAAAACCGGCGAAAGATTTATCAAATCCCTCTTAGCATCAAAAAAAGTAGTTATGTAAGGTAAAGTCCAAATTTTTTTTGGTTTAATATTAATCTCTTCAATTATTTCTCTTACAGTAGTTGATAAAGCAGTCTCACCTTTCTTGATTTTCCCAGTTACAACCTGCCAGACATTAGGATATAACTTGCTTTGTTCTGTCCTTTGTAATGCGAGGTATTTCGGTTCATTATTTTTGTCTAAAACTGCGATGTGGACTTGAATTGTATTAGATACGATTTTCGGCATTACTTAATAATTCTATATTTTAATTGTCAATCACTTTATTACATAAAAACTTATGATTCCTGCCAAACTCCCATTTTTGCGAATTTTTCCCGCCTGTTTTTAACCAAATCATTAGTGCTCAATTTCAATAAATTACCCAGGTTCATATTTATACTTTCCTGCATAATAGAAAACATCATTTGCGGGTCATTGTGGGCACCTCCAACAGGCTCCTTGATGATTTCATCAATTACACCAATCTTTTTCAAATCCTCGGCAGTTAATTGAAGGGCTTCTGCCGCTTGTTCTTTGAAATCCCAGCTTCGCCATAAGATACTTGAGCAAGACTCAGGAGATATGACTGAATACCATGAATTTTCAAGCATGAGAATTTTATCACCTACACCAATTCCGATGGCTCCCCCGGATGCTCCTTCACCAATTATTACTATGATAATCGGTACTCTCAATTTAGACATCAACAACAAATTCCTTGCTATTGCTTCTGCCTGTCCTCTTTCTTCTGCCTCTATACCGGGATAAGCTCCAGGAGTATCAAGAAAACAAATTATCGGATTATTAAATTTTTCTGCTAACTGAAACAAGCGATTTGCTTTTCTGTAACCTTCCGGATGAGGCATCCCAAAATTTCTGTATAGATTTGACTTAGTATCTCTTCCTTTTTGATGACCCACAACCATAACCGGCCTGCCACTAATTTTTGCTATTCCTCCAACAATAGAAGGGTCGTCTTTATAGTTCCTATCGCCGTGCAGTTCATAGAAATCTGTGAAAACATTTTGTAAATAGTCAAGTGTAAAGGGACGTTCAGGATGACGGGCTATCTGAACCCTCTGCCAGCGAGTTAAGTTTTGATAAATTTGAAGTCTTAAGTCATCCGCTTTTTTTTGCAGAAAATCAATTTCATTACTTATATCAAGTTCACTTGATAGAGATTTCATCTCCTCAATCTTCTTTTCAAGTTCAAGAATTGGTTTTTCAAAATCTAAAATTACTTTTTTTGCCACTTTATTTCCTGAAAAAATGTTTTAATAATATATCAACATCAAGGGAAAAACTGTAATTTATTAAATAGTATTCGTTTAAATCCTTAATTATTTTTTTATTTAAACCTTCGGTTTTACTTACCTGTGCTAATCCGGTTAACCCGATTTTACCAATTTCAGGTTTAGCATTTCCCAAATCACTTAATCCAACCACAGAATTATCCCCTTTAAACACCTTCCAAATCCCCTTTATCGCTTTGGATTTGTTTTCGGAAAGCAAATATAACAATGGTAATCCAATAGTCAAAAGAAAAAAGGAAGTCAGAATATCAAAAATCCTTTTCAATATTCTGAATCTGATTTTTAATATATTATATTTGAAAAATATTGATTCGGTTTTCGATACATCATTTACTATTCTGGAAGCCAACAAATCCTCATATTCCGTAACCAAATGAAATTTTACATTTAAATCTGATATACTGGAAATTAATTTTAGTAATTCGGTTTTATTCACATTCGGGTCTGCTATTATTATCTCTTCTAATGCATATTGCTCAATTAGTTTTGGAAGATTATTCAAATTTCCAATAACAGGAATACCAAAGCATTTATTTGTGAATTGTGAATTGTTATTTGTTAACTTTGAATCATTAATTGTAAATTGTGAATTGTTAATTGATAATTGATTTGTTATCATACCAATTAGATTTACATTCCTTGCATCACCTGATTTCAACTGGTTAATTATATTTTCGGATTGTTGATTAACACCAAGAATAGCTATTCTTCTGTCAGAATCCTTACCGGATAACCTATCGTATGCACTAATTAAAAATCTAAACAAAGCTGTTAATATGGATGTGGTTCCAATTGAAAATAACAAAATTCCACGGCTAAAAGCATATTCGTTGAAGTAGTAAGTCATTGATGATAATATGAAAAAGCTGAACATTAATCCAAAAATTGCTCTTCGAATCGTATTATTACCTTCAAAATATTCACCAACTGCAATCATTGAACTAAATAAAATCAGAGATACAACAATAAATACTATTGGATAGGCATAGTCGGGTAAGTTGAAAAGACCTCCAAACTTATAATAAGTTCCTATTATTATTGAGGTATTTATAACAGCCAAATCAAAAAGGATGATTGCAATTTGTCTTCTGAATCTATTAAAATATGCCAACACTGTCCTTATAGCAATTCCAAGATATAAAAAAAATAAAAAAAACTTAGATGATGCATAATGTTTTTTTGCAAATATTTGCATTGCCTGATAAAAATGCTTGAGTTCTAATGTTGTATTACGTTTTGTGCTTTCACCCTTATAATGAATAATGGATGTTTCATGGAAGTATGATACTTTTGAAGGTAATTTAGAGATTCTGTAACATAAATCAATATCTTCACCATACATAAAAAAATCTTCATCAAACCCCTTAATTTTTTCAAAAACATCTTTCCTAATGAACATATATGCTCCGCCAATTGCATCAATATCGTATGTTTCATCTATGCTTTTATAAGTTTGATTATATTTTGCAAAAACCTTTGATTTAGGAAATATTTTTTGAAAACCGAATAATTTAGTAAATGAAGCCCATGGTGTAGGAAAACCCCTTCTGCATGATAATTGGAAACTTCCATCTGCATTTAGTACTTTGCAGCCGGCAGCTCCAACTTCTGGATGAGCTATCATAAACTGAATCATTTTCATCAGATTATTTTCTTCTACTACCGTATCAGGATTTAATATTAATATAAATTTTCCGTGAGAATTTCCGAAGGCAATATTATTTGCCTTTCCATACCCAAGATTTTCTTTAAGTTGTATAAATTTAACACTTGGGAAAAATGGTGATAAGTAGTTTATGGAATTATCTGTGGAATTGTTATCAATTACTATTATTTCAGTTGAATACCCATACTTACCAGAAACTTCAGAAGCCTTCTCTAATGATTTAAGGCATTGATAAAGAAAATCTTTAACATTATAATTTACTATAATAACAGATAAATCAATTCCTGGCATCTAATTTTTATCAGATAAATTGTATAAGTAATTAATTTCAATGCAATAATGTCATGTTCTGAAATACAACGACAATTATTAATTGTTTATTATTAATTGTTAATTATCAATGAGATATTTCTTTGTCAAGATGAGAATGAAATCCAAATCTTAACTTCCATACTAAAAATATCGCCTCCCAGATAATACTCTTATTCATTTTTGAAACACCGCTTCTCCTGTCAATGAAAATAATAGGAATTTCTTTAATTTTAGCACCATGCTTCCATAACCTATAATTCATCTCAATCTGGAAGCCATAACCATTCGATTTTATTGTTGATAAATTAATATTTGACAATGCTTCTGCTTTGAAACATTTAAAACCACCGGTAGCATCTTTAATCGGCATACCGGTAATAAACCGAGTGTACATGTTAGCCCCATAACTTAAAATAAGTCTGCTTAGGGGCCAATTAACAACATTAACACCTGTTATATATCTCGAGCCGATAACTAAGTCATTATTATTCAATTCATCAAGAAATTTGGGAATCATTGCCGGGTCATGTGAAAAATCAGCATCCATTTCAAATATCACATCAAAGTTGTTATTGAGTGCATAAGCAAAACCTTCACAATAAGCTGTGCCTAATCCCATTTTAGCCTGTCTTAAAATTAAATGTATTCTGTCGTCGGTTTTTTGTAAAGATTTAATTTGTTCAGCAGTTCCATCAGGCGAATTATCGTCAACCACAAGAACATGAATAGAATCATTAACTTGATGAATCGAGTTAATAAGTTTCTCAATGTTCTCTATCTCATTATAAGTCGGTATAACTATAATTGTTTTCATAAAACACCTTATGCTTGTCCGTGTCCCTTTATCATTAAAAATATCGTTCTAATTAATATTTCAAAATCTAATCTAAGTGACATGTTTTCAATGTAATAAAAGTCATTTTTAAGACGATTCTCGATTTCCTCTTTTGATTCTTCATAAGTTGTATATTTAATCTGCCACCATCCAGTAATGCCTGGTCTTACAACATGCCTTCGTTTATAATATGAAACAAGTTGGGAAAATTTTTGTACAAAAATAGGCCTTTCGGGTCTTGGCCCTACAATACTCATATTTCCCATTAAGACATTGATAAATTGAGGTATTTCATCAAGATGGGATTTTCTTAAAAATCTTCCGAATCCTGTTACTCTGGTATCATTTACTTTTGCCCATTGTGGTCCGTGTTTTTCTGCATCAGCTACCATAGATCTAAATTTATATATAAAAAAAGAAGCTTCGTTTTTTCCAGTTCTTTCTTGTTTATAGAAAATCGGACCTTTAGATTCAATTTTAATGATTAAAGCAATCAAACACCATAATGGCATTCCAATTAATAGTATAATACTACTAAATATAAGATCAAATATTCTTTTTGTAACATATTGCCAGGGTTTTAGAATCTGTGTGCTAATATCAATTAATGGAATTCCATAAAGGTGTAAAGTCTTGGCTTGGCCAGTGAAAAAATCATATAAATCCGGAACTATTTTCATTGATATCTTTCTTTCGGCACATAATGAAGTTATTTTTAACAATAACTGATGTTCAGGATTATCAACAGCGATCAGTACTTCCTTTGGATTTGTTTTCTTCAGGATTTCAGGTAAATTTTCAATCAATCCAAGGAATGGTGCTTTTTCTTTTTTATTGATGTTAAAATCAATCCATTTGTTCACATCATCATTTCCTATCAGAACAACTCCAATAGGTTGGTACCCCCATGATTTCGCTTTTAATGTTTTATCATGTAACTCATTAACTTCTTTATAAGTTCCTATAATAATTGCTGGAATAACTATTATTCTCTTTGCCCTTAATCTTTTTTGAAGATTCCTCGCTATAAATCTTCCTGTACCAACAAGTACGGATAATAATACAAAATAAATTAAAAATAATAATCTTGGTGATTGACTACTATCAATAAACCATAAGAAAAATATTATAAATGTGCCAATAAAAGCTGTTCTAATTACCGTAAATAATTCATCAAACGGTGAGCGGACATACCAATCCTTATATAATCCTGATAACCAAAAAAGTAAGAACCAAAAAATTAACAGAATGAAATCAATCTGCAAGAATAAAAATAAATCAGGTTTGTTGACTAAATTTATAACTCCCGATTGATATCGAAAGTAGTAATGAATAAAACTACTAATTGTGATTGTAATAATATCAAAAATTAATTGTAAATATGAGGAAGATAATTTATTTCTAATATCAAATTTTTTTGATTTAGGTATAGAGTATTCCTGTTTCAAAAGTCCATCAATATTTAAACTATGACTATTCAACTTATTTACTTATTTATAATTATCATATTAACTTAATAATAAATATTAACTAATTAGCATCAACTCTATCCCATTTAGAATTTTGCCCTTGCTTCAAAAATCTAAATATTCCTAGCAAAAATCCAATATTCATAGAAATAAAAAAAACACTTATACGGAAAAGAAAAAATCTAATATTAATTTTTTCCAATAGATAACCTAACGTAGCTGTAATATATAAAAATAATTGTGCATAAACAAGCGGTTTAAATAGGAATGAATCCTGATTCATCAACAACATTATCACAATAAAGGTTATTAGAAATAGAGGTGATAAGTATCTAATAAGTTTATGAGATATTAAGAAAAATGTAGTCCATCCATAGTCAGGAAGTAATAATCTTTTCATTTTCCAGATAGTTGATAAACCACCTGCAACAAGTCTGACCCTCCTCTTAATTTCACCTTTTAACGACTTTTCCCTTATTTCTATAACCTCCAATAATTGATCAAAAAATACTCTTTTCTTATGTTTTGCTATACTAAGTATTGTAAAAAAGTCGTCACAAACCAAATCATTTGGAAAATTAATAAAATATTGCTTCCTAATACCGTATAAAGTCCCTAAACTGTTTACATTAGAATTGATTAAACTTTCATAATGCCGTATTTTAGTTTCAAGTTTCTGGTAAAGAATTTCTCCAAATGTTCCTATATTGTTATTATTATTTTGTTGAATTATATTCAAAGAGCACATTACACATCCAATAGAAGAATTTGAAAATTTGTTTAAACAATCATCTAAAATGCCTTTATTTATTCTCAAATCAGCATCCATAAACATAATAATCTCAGTATCAGCTTTTAGCACTAATTGATTTAAAACATAATTCTTACCAGAGCGTTCAAATTCATATAAAGATATACCATCATATTTATTTTGAAGTTCTTTAACAATCGTTGCAGTATTATCTGTTGAGCCATCGGACCCCACAATTATCCTAATTAAATTGCTTGGATAACCCGATGAAATTATTGATTCAATTGCTGCTTTAATATATTTTTCTTCATTATAAGCGGAAATTATAAAGGTTACTAGAGGCTTAAAATTAATATCTATTTTCAAAGGCTTTTTAAATATTTTAGAGAAAATCCATAAGAGAATAGGATACAAAATAAAAATATATAATAAAGCAAAAAATAAGGTTAATATTATAATCTCAGGAATACTCATAAATTAAAAATCTTCATATCTCAATATAAATCTAACTGCATTTGTAGTAATATTATCAATTATTTTAATATGGTAAAGAATATGTATATTCATTCCCCTGAATAATTCATATCCTGCTTCGATTGTTCCATCAACGGTGTTAATTCTCTTTCCATCGAGGAAGTATGCAGTTTCAGGATCTATACTATATCTATTAGTCTGAAACGGATTACCTCCTACATTTATTAATTTACCTGACGAATCATAATAATTTTCACCATGTCTTTGATATGCAAGTTTCAGCTTTATTGGATACCTTTCTCCCCACCAGAAGTACAGGTTTAAAGATATTTCATCCGAATTTGGCAATAGATAAGAACCGTATAACATCCTGTCATTTGCCATTACGTTCAACGAATCGAAGTGTGAAAAAGTATATGGTTCAATCCGTGCATATTCAATTGCAATGTCGGCGGCAGGGAATAAAGATGCTATTATACCAATATTCCATGCTGATTTATTACTCCAATACCCGGTTCCAATCTTTTCAAAACGTACATCATCCAGTAAATAACTTCCTTTTATCTGAATGCCATCTAAAGGCCTGACAGTAGCATCCAATCCCATAATAGAGTTATCCCTGTCTCTCAATGCATGTTCTAAAGATTTAAAAAAACTTAACGGATTGAGGTATGATAAATCAATACCTCTTCTTGAATAAATAACATTCTCCCAAAAACCAATTTCTCCCCACCCGGGTTTTATGGCAAAACGATGGATGGCAACATATTTTGATGGTAAATTTGCTGCAATACCAACATTAGGACTTTCGACAGGGATTGATAATAAACTACCGTGTGTGTAACTATATTCAAATCCTGTGAATTTAGCTCCGACACTTATAGCATCAAAAGGAGGAGCATTATCAGACAGGTAAAGACTGTGGTTAATTCCTGCTCCCTGCAATCTTGTCTCCCTGCCGATTATAGCATAGAACCAATCCAATTGAAATCTTACATGAGATTCTGCAAAATCGAAATCGCTGTTCAAATCGGCAAACTTAACGTTTTGCTGAAGTTTATGAACCTCCTGCAAAGCAAGGCTCCTGTCTCCGGCAATAATGGCTCCGTTTGTGGCTTGTAAGTAATAACCAAGTGTATTACTTAAAGAACCAAAAAACCTAACACCAAGATTACCGTAAGTAATGTTTTGAGTTTTGAGTTTTGAGTTTTGAATGCTTAGAATTGATTCCAAAGAGCCAAGTGGTACCACATTGACAGTGTTGGAAGAATCCTTATAATGGTAAAGAAACTTTTCGTCATTGCTGAAAAAACGGCTTGACAGCACCTCGGTTGTATCTGTCGAACTAAAGAACAGAACAGCGTTTTGTCTGGTTATTATTTCAAATTCCGTTTCATAGAGTTTTAATGTTTTTAAATCGGAACTTCCAAGTTTGGTTTTATTTTTTTCAATTTGTTGTAAAGCATCAACTATTTCTTGTCTTGACAATGGCAATGACGATAATGAAAAATTTTCAAGAAGTCCTTTGGTCTCCAAATGGAGAAGAAAAGAATAAACGGGATGGGTTACAGGAACATGCTCAACCTGAGCAAAGGCGAAGGATAATAATTGAAAAAAAAGAAATGATAATATAATTACCTTTTTCATACATCGAGTTATTTTTTAATGAAACCCCAAATGATGACATTTAATAAAGCAGCAGCAGCACCAAGAGAGCCTGCAATTAAACTCCAAGTTTGAAGTTCAGTGCCTGCCGGCAAATCGGGAGTCCTTGGAACATAAATTTCATCGCCGGCGAAAACCATAACATCATCTTCACCTTCAACCCAAACATTATTCTTTCCCCTGATAATTCGTGCTCTCCCCGGTTTTCCGCCTTCAGCAATTCCACCGGCATGTTCTATATACCACTCCATATTCTTTCCGTTTTCAAACTTTATATACCCGGGTTTGTTGATTTGTCCATAAACAAAAACACTTCCTGGATTTGAAGGAATTACAATTAAATCTCCATCCCTTAATATTATATTATCCACAGAAGAATTTCCATTATAAAGTGCATTTAAATCACATGATACGAGTGGAAGTTTCATATTTTGGTCTATATTAAAACGGATTGTATCCATAAGTGTAAGGTCACTATACTGGAATTTTTCTTCTAAATCTTGTCTTGTATTGGTAGAATAAGACAAATTACTTCTTCGATAAACTTTAGCGAGCGGAAGATATGCCATATCATTGAAACCACCTGCCAGTTCAATAGCTTCCTTTAATTTTGTCTTATTTTTTACAATTGGATATACACCGGGATTCTTCACATTGCCGGAAATTGCTACCATTCCGGCATCAGATGATTGTCCCGGCTGTTTTGTACCTACAAGAATCATACTGCCCGGCTCTAAATCAATATCCTGACTTTGTAATTTCATTGAATAATCAACATCCAGTTTTTCTTTTTCACTATTACCGGGTGAATATAAATATACATTATCCAAATCAGCATCATCATTAAAACCGCCGGCTATTTTTAAAAGTAGAGAAGCTTTATCCCCTTTCTTAAATGGAAGTGATGATGGATTCAAAATTGAACCGGATATTGAAATTCTCGGGTATTCATCAGGTTCGAATGGAACAATAATTTCATCACCTTCTCTAATATATGGATCGTATGACGGGTCATTAAGAGAATAAGCCTTTAAAATATCTGCATTTTGAGAAGTACCATCATCATGTTTGACAAATATATTTCTCGAGCAAAATTGGTAATAATTAGGAGCACCGGTTCCTGCATTTAACTTAGCCAGTTTATGTCTGTTTTCTGTGAATTTTGAAAAAGCAATTGATTCAGGAATTGAAGAACCTGTTGTTCTTGTTATTTTATTTGACAGCTTATAAACTGTTGAAATATTATAAGAAGCAGGTATTGTTAATACACCTTCTGAAACAATATTGCCGCTAATTGTGGCTATTACCATTCTTGGTTTGAACAAAATTACTGAAGAAGCAGAATTAGGATTCCTTTCAGAAATCAAATTAAGTAATAACTGCTTTGTGCCTGTCAGTGTTTTATCTTTTAAGGAAATCTCCCCAAATCTAGGAAGCTGAATGGAATTTTCAGGAGATATAATTACGTATTGTGAATTTGTCGAAGCAGACAGGTTTTGAATTGCCAAGATATCACCGGGTCCAACATAATAAAAATCAGGGTTAATTTTATTACCGGTAGGCATAATTTCTGATTTTTGAAGATTATTAGCATCCATATTTAACATTAAATCCTCTTTCATAAGGGATTCCATATCAAATTGGGATAAGCCTTTTAATTGAGAAAATGAATTATGTTTAAGAGAAAAAAATATTAGTAAAAAAATTAAAAGTAAAATGCAATTATATTTTTTAATCATATCATTTTATTATTATTTGCAACAAAATATCTATAAGAGACAAATGTATTTAATATTTATTTTTTGATAAGGCTAATTAAAAAAAGAAACAATAATTTTTGCAATTCTAACAGAAGCTTTTCCATCCCATAATTCAGGTATTGTACCAACCTTTCTTGGTTTGTGAATTATATCATTGACGGCTTGTATTATAGAATTTTCATCCGGCTGTACAAGGACATTAGTACCTTGCTCAATCGTTACAGGCCTTTCTGTTGTCGTCCTGAGGGTTAAACATGGTATCTTCAAATATGTGGTTTCTTCCTGTATGCCTCCTGAATCAGTCATAATGAAATCGGCATCCAGCATCAATGAAATAAAATCAATATATCCGAGAGGTTCGAGAAGTATTAATCCGGATATTTCTTCAACCTTTTTTTCAAGGCTGAAATATTTTAAATTCTTCCGGGTGCGGGGATGTACCGGAAATATTATTTTTCTGTATCGAGACAAATGCTTAAAAATTTTTAGGTACTCATAGAGTTTTTCGGGTTCATCAACGTTTGTTGGCCTATGCAATGTTGCTAATACATATTCTTTCGGTTCTAAATTTAAAGTGTTACGTTTTTCAGAATTTTTTGCATGTTCAAGAGCAAAATATAATGAATCAATCATTGTATTTCCAACAAAGAAAATCCCATTAGTATCAAAGCCTTCCCTATTTAAATTATCAACTCCGCTTTGTTCGGTAACAAAACAGTAATTACATATTGAATCTGTTACAATGCGGTTAATTTCTTCAGGCATGGTTCGGTCAAAGCTTCTGAGCCCGGCTTCAATATGAGCGACTTTTATTCCGAGTTTTACAGCAGTAACTGAACATGCGATAGTTGAATTGACATCACCTACAACTATAACCAAATCCGGTTTCAATTCTTTGCATACTTTCTCAAATTCAACCATTATTTTTGCTGTTTGTTCGGCATGACTGCCTGAACCAACGCCAAGGAAATAGGATGGCTGAGGCATTTCGAGGTCTTTAAAAAAGGCATCGGACATGGAGAAGTCATAGTGCTGTCCTGTGTGGACCAGGATATGCTCAATTGTATCATTATATTTTTGGAATGCTCTGTGCAAAGGAGCCACTTTCATGAAATTGGGCCTTGCACCGACGACTGATATAATTTTCTTTCTATTCAACTTTTACCTTATCTATTTTCCATCTCCAAGAAGAATAATGTTATTTCTATTCTTTACATTTTTACATGCATTTCTTGTATCAATCACGACTTTGCTGTTTTTTGCTATCAATCCAAAATCAAATACCGAATGGTCTGTTGTTATGACAACAACATCAAATCTTTTCAGGAATTCTTGGTTAAGCTGTTTTTCGGATTTGTAAATTTTCGAGTTAACCTTTATCTCGGGAATATATGGGTCGTAATATGAGATTTTTCCAATATTCTCATTTTGAAGTAACTCGGCAACTTTTAGTGCAGGTGAATGTCTAAGGTCATCAACATCTTTTTTAAAAGCAAGTCCGAGAAGTAAAACCTTAGCCTTTTTGATATTAGTATCCTGTTTTGCAATTTCATTGATAATCATGTTACGGACATAGAAGGGCATGTACTCATTAATCTCGGCGGCTAAAGTGATGAAGTTTGTAACGAAATCATATTCACGAGCCATCCACGCAAGATAGTATGGGTCAATTAAAATGCAGTGACCTCCGATACCGGGGCCGGGATAGAAAGGCATAAAACCGAATGGCTTTGTAGATGCGGCATCAATGACTTCCCATATATTAACACCAATTCTATCGCCTAACTGAGCGAGTTCATTGACGAGAGCAATATTGACACTTCTGAAAATGTTTTCAAGGAGTTTTTCCATCTCGGCTATTGATGGTGAGCTAACTGGAACAACCTTGTTAATTGCAAGAGATGTTACAGCACAAGCCAGTTCAGTACATTTTTTTGTTACACCTCCGACCACAACCGGAGTGTTGGATGTATTCCATTTTTTATTGCCCGGGTCAATCCTTTCGGGAGAAAAAGCAAGATAAAAGTCCTTCCCGGCTTTTAATCCCCGCTTTTCAAGAATAGGTTGAATATATTTCTCAGTTGTACCCGGAAATGTTGTGCTTTTTAAAATAATTATTTGTTCATTTTTTAAATATTTTGCAATTGAATTTGCCGAATTAATTACAAATGATATATCCGGTTCTTTGTTTGGTGTAAATGGTGTGGGTACACAAATAAAAACTACATTACATACTTTTAAAAGAGAAAAATCATCAGTGGCAGAAAGTAATTTTTCAGAAACACATCTTTTCACTTCCTTTGGATCCAAATCCTGGTTGTAGTTTTTCCCTCTGTTAAGATTATTGATTTTTGTTTTGTCAATGTCAAATCCTATAGTTCTGATGCCCCTTTTGGCGTATTCGAGAGCAAGCGGTAAACCTACATAACCAATACCTATGACACCGATAGTAAAATTTTTTGATTTGATTTTTTTTAATAAAATATCATTATTATTTCCTGTTTTCATTTGCATTCCTAAAATTCAGAAAATTTTCCATTTAATTATAGGGTTGAAAATATTCAACCCCTACAATTCAAATTACAATACTTAACACCTAACACTCAAAACTCAACATTCAACACTCTCAATTAATCACATTTCTCCATATTGCGATTTATAATAGTCCCTATACGCACCTGTTCTGACGTTATTGCACCAAAGCGGATTGTCAATATACCATTGAATTGTTTCGCTGATGCCTTGTTCAAAATTAATTTTCGGAGACCAATTTAGCTTTGCTTTTATTTTTTCAATGTCCATTGCATATCTTCTATCATGCCCGGGACGGTCTTTTACATATTTAATGAGTGAATCAGGCTTATTGAGTTGTTTAAGAATTGTTGTAATAACATCAATATTTGTCAACTCACAATTTCCACCGAGATTATAAATTTGACCTTGCTCACCTTTCTTATAAACAGTCCAAATCGCATCGCAATGGTCCTGAACATGAATCCAGTCTCTGATGTTTAAACCGTCTCCATACACAGGCAGAGGATTATTATCAAGTGCATTCAAAATGATAAGAGGAATAAGCTTTTCAGGAAATTGATAAGGACCATAATTGTTCGAACATCTTGTAATAATTGCCGGAGTATTATAAGTATGTACAAATGCCAATACTAACTGGTCTGCGGCTGATTTTGATGCAGAATAAGGTGAATTTGGTGATAATGGTGTTGTTTCAATAAATTTGCCTGATTCTCCAAGTGAGCCATAGACCTCATCAGTCGAAACATGAACCAATAATTTTAATTTCAATTCATTGACAACTTCCAATAATATTAAAGTTCCCAAAACATTTGTATCTATAAAAGGATGGGCGTTCATTATTGAACGGTCAACGTGTGATTCTGCCGCAAAATTTATGATTGATGTTACTTTATGTTTTTCACAAACAGATTTGACTAATTCTGCATTTTGGATTGAGCCATGAACAATAGTATAGTTCGGATTTTTTTCAATTGATTTTAGGTTCTCAAGATTCCCGGCATAAGTCAATGCATCCAGGTTGACAATATTCACATCCTCAGCAGATAGAATATGTCTTATAAAACAGCTTCCTATGAAGCCTGCCCCACCTGTTACAAGAATAGATTCAATCATTTCAATTTATCAGATTAAAATAAATTTAAAATTACGGAAACATTGAAGAAAATCAAAACCATTGAATAAGGGTATTGCTAATTTACTATACATCATTCGTCATTCTGAGCGAAGTTGAGAATGACATCTATACCAAATTAGCAATACCCGAATAAGAAGAAATCAAAATAAAATAATCTATTGTTTTGAAAAATTACTTAATATGGCAGGTAAGGCACAAAGCACTTCCATCATTTGATTTCCTCAATGATAAAGTCTTTGTCTGCATGGGATGAATAGTATGACAACCGGTACATCCTGAATTATTTCTATGGACATGAACATCATGACATGAAATACATTCAAGTTTATTATTGACAAGCAAGTCCTGTGCTATCGTTCCACCCAAACCTGAAGATTGAGTCGCCGGGTCACGAAGCCCGCCATCAGCATTAGCAAGTGAAGTTGAATATTCAAATGAAATAGGATGTTGATTTCTCATGTCAGTACCAAAACTGCCGGTAGTCATAAATAGTGTACCGCTTGTCGTACCTCCATAACTGTCTATTGCAATTGTACCGTCATGGCAAGACAAACAGAGCTTAGAGATTCCGCCAGGTTGTCCGACTGTAGCATTTAATGTACTGCTGGTATATGTCTGATAAGTTGATGTAGTGTTTTGATGATTCCAAAGTGTTCCATTAATAATGTCCTGGTTGGCATTGTGAGGAGTATGACAAGGAATACAAATTTCAAAATTTGCCCATGATGAACCGCTGAAATCATGGTGTGAATACCGAATACCTGCACTCAAATAAGTAAGCTGACAAAATAAAATTACTATAACTAAAACAATTAATAATCTCATAATAAATATTCAATAATTAATAATATGCAAAATTAATAAAAATGCTAAAGAATAATTAATTTTAAATTTGATTTCTGCAGATTAACTCTCATCAACATTTATCGTTAAAAATAATTAACAATAAGCTCCCGGTTACAGAACAAAAATTTGAATTGAACATATTTTATTAATTTCCTAATTTTATATGATTTAAATAAATGTTATTCAAGTTGAAGTCGTGATAAACAAAATTTTTCCATTTCTAAATTGGTTTAAGGATTACAGCAACGAGAAATTCAGGCATGATATTTTATCTGGTATAACCGTTTCTCTTGTAGTAATACCTCAGTCGATGGCATATGCACAATTAGCCGGCTTACCAATATATTATGGACTTTATGCTTCATTCCTTCCTACAATCTTTGCAGCGATGTTCGGTTCAAGCAATCATTTATCAACCGGGCCAACTGCAGTGGTATCATTATTAACTTCGGTTGCACTTGAACCACTCGCCACATCCGGAAGTGAGGCATATATTGCTTATGCTATTTTACTTTCACTCACAATCGGGATATTCAGACTATCTCTTGGAATTTTAAGACTTGGTCTGATTGTAAATTTTCTTTCATTGCCTGTTGTTAACAGCTACACAAGCGCTGCAGCAATCATTATTGCAACTTCACAGCTATCGAGAATGTTTGGGGTTTATGTAAATGAAGGTGCTTACCATTACCAAACTGTTGAAAACGTTATCAGTGCTGCTTTAATTTATACCCATTTACCAACTCTATTAATTGCATGTTCTTCTTTAACACTAATGTTTTTATTAAAAAAATATGTATCGAAAATTCCATTTATATTAGTTACTGTTGTCATATTCACATTTATCTCATGGGCAAGCGGTTTTGAACATGATGTAGCGGTAAATATTAAAAATATTAAATCTCCCGAAATTGTTAATATGATAAAACAATTTAATGTTGATATGCACCTGCTTGTTGACCATGCCTCGGAAAGAACTAAACTTAGAGATAAAATAGATGCTATGAAATCAGCCGATTCGAACGCTTTCAGAGTAGTTGATGAGCAGTACTATGCAAGTCTGATAGGTATAAAAATCAAAAACGAAAAACATGAATCCCAAATATTACGTGATGAACTCAACAATTTCATGCTTGAAGCAGGTAAGTCCAAAGACGGGAAATTGTTATTTTATAATTACGGTAAAATACCAAAAGGAATGGAAAAAGATGAAAGAATCTGGAGAGTTAAGGTCAGAAATTATCCAATTAATGAAAGTGCTGTACTCATAACCGGAGGCGGTTCAGTTGTTGGAAATATTCCTAAAGGTTTACCGGCTATTTCCATGCCTAATTTTGATTTAAATGTATTTCTACGTTTTTTGCCAATGGCATTAATCATCACGTTGCTGGGATTTATGGAGGCAATTTCAATCGGAAAAAGTATTGCCGTAAAATCTGGCCAGAAAATTGACCCCAACCAGGAACTTATCGGACAGGGATTAGCCAACATCATCGGTTCGTTCGGACAATCATATCCTGTTTCAGGTTCGTTTTCACGCTCTGCTATAAATTTTCATTCGGGGGCGTTTACCGGTATTGCAAACATTGTGTCGAGTCTTGTTATAGTTCTTACTTTATACTTTTTTACAAATTTTCTTTATTTTCTACCTAAAGCCGTACTCGCCTCCGTGATAATAATGGCAGTTCTGAGCTTAATGAATATTAAAGGGTTTATAAATGCTTGGAAAGCACATCGAATAGACGGAGCAATTTCAACAATTACTTTTATTGTTACATTGATTTTTGCTCCACATCTTGAATATGGTATTTTAGCAGGTGTTACAATATCACTCATTGTATATTTATATAATAGCATGCGTCCAAGAATTGTCAGTTTATCAATGGCAGATGATTTTTCACTCAGGTCGGCAAAAAGGTACGGCTTAAAGGAATGTAATGTCATAACTGCACTCAGGTTTGACGGCTCTCTTTTCTTTGCTAATTCTACTTACCTCGATGATACTATCGTAAAAATTATGGCTCAAAAACCAAAAATTAAACATTTTCTTATTGTTTGTAATGGTATCAACGACCTCGATTATTCCGGCGCCTGTGCTCTAAAGCTCGTTATCGAAAAAATCAGAGTTAGGGGATTAGGAATATCTTTTAGTGGAATAAATGAAAAGGTTATGAAAATACTTGAAAGAACAGGATTAATTGACTTTATTGGAACAGAGCATATATTCCCGACACAGGTTGATGCTCTCGAAACACTTTATTTCCAGACTCATGAAGTAGGAAAGACAAACATTTTAGCATGTCCTTTGTTAAATTATATTCCAATTGAAACTACAAAAAAAGAAAATCAAAAAACACCTTTTTTCGTACGTCTTGAGAAAATTGAACCAGAACTTTTCATATTAACTCCTACAATTGGTACAGAGGATATTAGAAAAGAATTCGAAGAAAAGAAAAAAAAGAAGGATGTATAATCTAATTCTCATTCGACATTCAAATGCATACCGCTGAGTTTGACAATTGATGCGGCAATACTTGGCAATGAATCGGAATAAGTCAGAAGATATGTGTCGGCATTGATTACATCTTTCACATAAGGATTGCCAAATAGAACAGCGATTGTTTTCTTTCCTTCTGACAAATCTGTTACGATTTTCTTTATTTTATCTGTAATGTTAACAGTTCCTTTGTAAGCTTTGGCACGATAGAAAAAGGCTAGAAGAAGAATATCTGCAAAAGCAATTCCTTCCTTAAAAGATTTCAGGTCTTCATCAGAAATTTCATCATTGATAAAGCCGAAATCGCAATCATTATCCAAAGCCTGGGCAAGCATCTTGAAGAATAAAGCTCCGGGTTGAATATCATCATCAAGTATGAATGCAAAACCTCCTATGGGTATTTTTTCCTGAATTGGAATTAGAGTTCCATTTCCGAAAATGGAGATAGATTTCATTGCTATTTTGAGTGCGAGTTTTCCATGCAATTCATCCGGCCCCGAAAGATTTAATTTAGTAGTTTGTTTGTCAGCACCGCACCAGTTCTTTGCTCCGAGTATTCTTTCAACACTTCTTTTAATTTGTTCAAATAATAATTTGTCATTTTTAATTAAAGATTCAAGTGTTTCAATTGCTTTAAGGCAATTGGGAGGAATTAACGCAATATCAGCACCTGCTTTGAATAATAATTCTATTGCCTGAGAATTAGAATAATTGTTTGTAATCGAATTCATATCCAATGCATCTGTGATTATCAAACCATCAAAACCAAGTTCTTTCCTCAATAAATCTGATATTATTTTTAGGGATAATGATGCAGGCAAACCTGAATCATCAACAGAAGGAACAGAAAGATGTCCAACCATTATAGAACGAACACCATTTTTAATGGCATTTATGAATGGCTTTAATTCGAGGTCATATAGTTCTTTTTTACTTTTCTTGAGTACAGGTAATGATAAATGAGAATCAACTGAAGTATCGCCATGACCGGGAAAATGCTTTGCACATGATAAAACATTGGCAGATTGTGTGCCTTGTAAATAAGCAAGGCTGTGCTTTTCTACTATGCCTGAATTTTCACCGAAAGAACGAATATTTATAATTGGATTTTGAGGATTTGAATTAATATCACAAACAGGAGCAAGGTTCCAGTTAATACCGATTGCCTTAGCTTCTTCTGCGATGGCTTTTGCACATTGAAAAGTCAATTCCGAATCGTCAGCATATCCCATAGCCATAGCATGTGGGAAAGCAGTACCATCCTGCAATCTCATGGGTAAGCCGTGTTCAAAGTCTGCACAGAAAAAGAGGGGTATTTCAGCAAAGCTTTGAAGTTCATCGAGCATTTTTTTAGTATCAGCGGCTGTTCCTTTAAATACACAGAAGCCACCTATACCCGATTTGACAAAGTTTTTAATATTTTCCTGATAATTAATGTCTTTATAATAATCATCGGAAGATAGCCGACCGATTATGCATTGGGCAGCAAGGTTATGAGGAGTTAATTTGTTAATATTTAAAGAAGAATGTTGCATTTTAGTCTATCAACCTAACACTTTCACCTTCATAATTTCTTACCAATTCACGAATTTCGTCGGATATTCTATCGGGTTGTCTTGTTTTGAAGTTTATATTAACCAGAACAGCACTTGCTTTTGCGAGTAGCAGCCCGCTTTCAAGACGGATGATGTTTTCAAATCCGAAGGATGAATTTTTTATGAAGGATATTCTTGTAAATACTTCATAAGCATCATCGAATCCTGCTGTATTGAAATAATCTATTTCGGCATGTGCCGACATAACAGGAAATTCAAATATTGATATTTTACCTGCTTCATTACCCAGGATATTACGGAGATATTCAATTCTCGCCCACTCCAGCCAATAGAAATATTGAAGATTGTGGACAATGCTGTATGAATCAACCTCGTGGAATTTCACTCTTCCACAGACTTTGAATTTGAATTTACTGAGTGATTCTTCAATTAATTTTATTTTTTGCTCTATATCATTCATAAGAATTAACCTATTTATTTGGGGAATACAATTTTTCTACTGATTCTATTACAGTCTTATGGTAATCATTAAACTTATTATATTCATCATCATTTTTTGTTTTCAAATAGAGCGATAATAGCTTGGTATCTTCTTTCATGAAAAAAAGAGTTTTAATAATATCTTTAATAAAATTATTATCATCTTTATTCAAAGTATGTGATTTGACAATATCACCTAATTTTTTTATTTCATCCCCGATAGTAAATGTAATTGAATGAACGACATCAGAATAGTTTGAAAACCGAGATGTATCATTGTCTAATTCAATGTTTTGCTTAATTAAGGAAATGGAAGTCAAAGATAAATATATTGTGTTTGACGAAAATGATGCTATTGTTTTCAAATATTGTTCATCGTTACTCTCAACTTTTTCCTGTGCATAAGAAAAATTAAAAAAGATTGTGAATAAGATAAAGAGAAATATCCTTCGACTTCGGTCAGGATGACATAGATATTGCATTATTATTTCTAAGCTTAGAAAATACTTTTTCATATCTACCCTACTGCTTTCTTTTTCTTAATTTATTCAAAACATCTTTTATATTATCAACAGCAATTTTCACCTGTGGAGATTCAACCTGATAATGAAACACAACCCTGGCTGAATTATTTCCGAGATGTAGGAGAAGTAAACCTTTCTTTTTACATTCTTCTTCAAATTTTGCCCCATTAATTTGAGAATCAATTATAAAATATACAATGTTTGTCTCTACCCTATCAATGTCGATTGTTATATATTCCGATTCTGAAACAAGTTTTGCAAAACTTTTTGCATTCTCGTGGTCATTTTTCAATAAATCAAGATTATTCTTTAAGGCATATAAACCCGCGGCGGCAATAATACCAGCCTGACGCATACCGCCGCCCATCAGCTTCCGCTTTCTTCTACCATCAGTTATCAATTCTTTTGAACCGACAAGAACTGAACCAATGGGCGCTCCAAGTGCTTTTGACAGACACACAGAAACTGTATCGAAAGGTTGAGCATATTCTTTCGGTGATATTCCTGTTGCTGCACAGGCATTCCATAGACGTGCTCCGTCACAATGAAATGAGAGTTTGTACTCATCAACGATTTTCTTCACTTGTTTTATATAATCAAGAGGTATGACTACTCCTCCGTGACGATTATGTGTGTTTTCCATGCAAATAAGTGCTGTATGAGGAAAATGGTCATCGAGAACACGGATTGAATTTTTAATCTCATCGAGATGCATGATGCCTTTTTCAGTTTTAATTGGTCGAAGCTGTACACCGGAAATTACTGACGGTGCGGCGGCTTCATAATAATATAAATGTGCGTCAGCATCAACAATTACCTCGTCTGCTCTTTTTGTTTGAACTGCAATAGCAATTTGGTTACTCATTGTTCCCGATGGGACATATAATGCCGCTTCTTTACCGAGCAGACCGGCAGTGTATTCCTGCAATTCGTTAACTGTGGGGTCATCCCCAAATACATCATCACCAACTTTGGCGTTGACTATTGCATCGAGCATATCTTTTGTTGGAAGAGTAACTGTATCGCTTCTTAAATCAATCAATTTTTGAATCCCCCTGAATCCCCCTTTAGAAAAGTGGGAAATTTCGTTATAATAAATGAAAATATGATAAATGGAATAAATAAACGGAAACATATTCGCCAATCCACATAAGAACACCAATGCATATAGGAATTGTTATATTGTCATCAACTTTAAACATTCTTGAAGCTGCTTCAACCATTCCTCCCATAAATGCTGATATAAAACCAAAAACAAAAAATGTCCACGGAGCCGATGTCATATAGCCGATAAATGAAACAATAAAAAATGCAATTATAATAAATGCTGATGTTCCTTCCCAGCTTTTATCAAATAGTGGAGTCTTTCCAAATTTTCGACCGAAAAGAGCTGCAGCAATGTCGGATAATATCAATATGGTAAATCCTGTTATAAATAAAATTTTAGGAAATATCAAAATTCCTATACAAGCCGATATTAATACCCATGATGCACCATTTAGAGTATATTCCTTTTCTACTTCATGGCGGCGAAGCATCCTGCCAAAAATGTGCCGGACGAAAAATTGAGCCTTATTTCTTTTTTTGCTAAGTACATCCATTACAATAAATAGGGTGGTTAGTGGTATAAGAATTGATAGACCTATTCTTTGTGAAACAAAAGTATAAGAAATAGGAATAGATAAGGACAACAGATGGAAGCCTTTCCTGAGAACTTCCTGACTGTATGGGATTTCGTGAAATTCGTCCATTTATGTTTATTAAAATATGGATACAATAACTATAAAAGCATACGCAAAAATAAACTTAGGCCTTGAAATCCTCATTAAGAGGCAAGACGGCTATCATAACATTAATTCTGCAATAACCCGCATAAGCCTTGCAGATACTCTGTCAATCCGCAAAAATAAGAAAATATTAGTTAATACTTCACCGCAGATTAACATTCCGATGGAACAAAATCTTGTATATAGGGCAGCCAAACTAATAAAAGAATCTTTTAATGTTGAGAGCGGTGCAGAGATATTAATTGAAAAAAATATTCCAATGGGAGCAGGACTCGGCGGTGGTAGTTCTGATGCGGCGGCAACCATCAAAGGATTGTTGAATCTTTGGGATATACAAGGAAAAAAGGGGAATGAGGATTGGGGATTAGGTGATATTGCATCGGCAGGAGACGCTCCTGATGCAGTTATGCAGTTATCAAGTTCCTTAGGTACTGATGTCCCGTATTTCTTAAAAGACGGAACTGCTATTGCTTCAGAACGGGGTGAAGTGCTGGACTATTTTAATTCTGGTTTGAATTTTTGGGTTTTAATCGTAATACCAGATATTTCAATCTCTACAAAATGGGCTTATGAACATCTCAATGAAAATCATTTTTCAAAAGTTAAAACAGATTTTAAATACACACTCGAAGAAGTCAAAACAAATAAAAGTATCTTAAAAGAGAAAGTTTTTAATAATTTTGAACTTTTAATTTTCGGACACTACCCGGGAATAGGTAAAATTAAGAATGAACTATATGATTGTGGTGCTGTGTTTGCACTTATGAGCGGAAGCGGAGCAAGTGTTTATGGTTTGTTTGATACAAAAGAAGAAGCACAGATAGCGTCATTGAAATTTAGCAAGTATAAAAATTTTGTGTGCGAACTTATTCAGTGAAAAGTGAACAATGAATAGTGAAAAGTTATGGATATATAATAATATTAAAATTGAAAATTTTAACCTCAATTACTAATTATTAATTAAATGAAATGAAGATACTTCTAACAGCGGCTGAAATGGTTCCTTTTGCAAAGACAGGAGGGTTAGCAGACATTACTGCATCACTGCCGGTCGAATGGGAAAAGCAGGGACAGGAGACCATTGTCGTGATGCCGAAGTATGCTCATATTGATGTCTATGCTCATGGATTTAAACCGACCTTTATGGTTGTGTATGTACCTATGAGTACATGGATGGAATTTGCTCATGTTTGGAAAGGTACCTTGCCCAATTCAAATGTTCCGGTTTACTTGCTTGAGAACAACGATTATTTTAATCGCAGGGGGATTTACGGAGACCCGCACGAATACCCTGATAATGACAGAAGATTTATTTTCCTGAGCAGGGCTGTTTTTGAAGTTGCTAAGATGATTGATTTTAAACCTGATGTTATTCATGCTCATGATTTTCATACTGCATTCACAATGGCATTTCTTAAATCCCAATACAGAAATGACCCGATGTTTTCTAAAACGGCAGGTGTATATACTATTCATAATCTTGCATATCAGGGATGGTTTAATCCTCAAAGGGCAATGGATTTTGCCGGATTTGGAATGAAGGAGTTTTATCCCGGCTGCTGGTTTGAACACAAATCACAAGTTAATGCCATGAAGACGGGAATTATGTTTGCAGATAAAATCACAACAGTCAGCCCTACTTATGCGAAAGAAATCCGGAATCCTTATTTCAGCGAAGGTTTGCAGGATGTGCTAAATTCAAAGGGAGGCGATATTGTCGGCATACTGAATGGGATTTATTATAATGAATGGGACCCTGAGAAGGATAATTACCTTCATTCAAAATATAATAGAGACTACTTAATGGGAAAACATATTAATAAAATAAATTTCCTGAAAGAAACCGGATTAAATGACAGCGACGACCTTGATTTACCACTCGTTGGAATGGTTTCGAGGATGACCGAGCAAAAAGGAATAGACCTGATTATTGACAAAATTGAATATTTCTTAGGAAATAATTTATTCAGATTCGCAATTCTTGGTTCAGGTGAATCGAGGTATGAGGATTACTTCAGATACCTCGCATGGAAATATCCGAAGAGAGTGTATGTGAATATAGGCTACAATAATACTTTATCGCACAGAATCATTGCGGGTTCGGATTACATGGTACTGCCCTCAAGGTTTGAGCCGTGCGGATTAACACAAATGTATGCACTGAAGTATGGTACAATACCGATAGTCAGGCAAACCGGCGGATTAGCTGATACCATTGAGGAGTACAATCCCCAAAAACAAACCGGAAATGGATTTACATTTTATAATTATAATGCCGATGATTTTGCATACTCCATAAACAGAGCGTTAAGTATTTACTCAAAAGAAACACATTGGGATAAAATCAGATTAAATGCAATGATTTGTGAATTTTCATCCAGCCGTTCAGCACTCGAATACCTCAAGGTTTTCAAATGGGCAATAGATAAAGCAAAGCCTAAATAAATTTTTGATTTAAAGGTAAAAGTATTATTTTGTTATTTAATAATTATATTTATTTTATAAAAAAAATTTTACCGATGAAATCAAATACTTATTTAAACGAGAACCAAAGATGATAATGAAAACGTTTATAATTTTTTACTCGGTTCTTTTAAGCATAAATCTTTTTGCACAGAACAATTTGGATTACTATATAGGTAAAGCAATAGAAAATAATCCGTCGCTAATTGAATTAATAAATCAAATTCAGATAAATGACCTTCAAAAAGATTTGGATTTCGCTCAAAACTCAGCTTTACAAATTTCTTTATCAAGCAATTATCTTTTTGTACCATACTTTAAAAATAACAATGGAATAATTACAACGAACCCTGATCCAAATGCAATTGGTTATGATATTGGAATAACAAACGGTGGCTTATATTCAACTCAATTAAATATTAATAAAAATATTTTTAATGGTGCTGTAAATGAAGCAATTGCTAATCAAAGAACCATTCAAAATGAATCAATCAGTAATAATATTGAGTTGTTAAAACGAGAGATAACAAAACAAGTAACCTACCAATATCTTCAATCATATTTATTCCTAAAACTATACGAAATGACAAACGAACTCACTTCTTACTTAAAAGAGCAATTGATAATACTTGGAGAACTAGTAGAAAGCGGAATGGCAAAACAATCCGAATACCTTCTTTTATCTATAGAGAGTGAGAATCATAATATTGCAGCAAATGAATATTACTCGCAGTATAAAGTAAATTTGATTCTGCTTAACACCCTTTGCGGAATAAAAGATTCCAGCGTTATAGTGATTGATACTGTTTCGCTTCAAATAAAAGAAGGATTTAAGGTATCGGAATTATTGAAGAAATTTACATTAGATAGTCTGGCTTTACAAAATCAACAGCAAATTTTTGAAACTAAGTATCAGCCGCAAGTATCTCTATTTTTTAATACCGGATTGAATGCAATTGAGTTAAATAATATTCAAAGAAAATTTGGATTGAGTGCTGGAATAAATTTCTCTCTACAAATATTTGACGGGAATCAACGTTCGATAACAGAGCAGCAAAATAAGATAGCAATTAAGACGGTGCAAAGCTATAAAGAAAATTTTTCATTGCAACTATTTAACCAACGCAATAGTGATGCTGCACGATTAAGAACTCTCCGGAATATCCTTGACAATCTTTCAAAACAAATTGAGAAATATAACACCTTAATAAAAATTTCAGAAAGGGAATTGCAGCAAGGCCAGCTATCAATGATTGAATATTTAACAATTTTAAAAAATTACATAGAACTTAAGAAAAATAAAATTAATGCGGATGTTAATTACCAAATTGAAATGAATAATTATAATTATTGGAATTACTAAAATGAGAAAAAAAAAATTAAACCAATCAAGTAGAGCCCGATACTTTATTCTGATCAGTATAACTGTGTTTATTGTATCATGCTCGAGTAATAAAAAGCAAGATACCGTTGTAACAAGCGGAACTCCGGTAAAAATAGCTAATCCCTATATAACTACCTTAACAAATTATATGAGCTTTAATGCAAACACAATTTTTCTGAAAAAAGAAATTGTTCGCTCGACTTTTCAGGGATTTATTCAAAAAGTTTATAAAAATATTGGCGATTATGTCAAAACCAGTGATGTGGTCTTCCAGATAATCACTAAAGAAGCTTATGCCACAGACAGTTTAAGAATAAAATTAAGCGATGAAACTTTTAGGGGAATGGTTTTATTAAAAGCAAAAACTAATGGGATATTAACCGAACTTAATTTTAATACCGGAGATTTCATTTCGGATGGCGAACAGTTGGCGGTAATTTCAAATCCTAGCTCTTTAGCTGTTTTACTTAATGTCCCATATCAGCACGCCTCTAAAATAAAAATTAATTCAAGTTGCATTTTGGTTTTGCCGGACGGAAAAATAACAAAAGGAATGATTTCAAAGGTATTGCCAAGTGTTGATCCTGTTTCACAAACACAAACTTTTTTAGTGAACTTCTATGATAAAATAAACTTACCCTCAGATCTAAATATTGAAATAAAAATTCCGTTTGGTGTTGAAAATAATGCAATTGTGCTTCCGAAAAGTGCAGTTCAAACAAACGAGACACTAGATGATTTCTGGATAATGAAATTAGTTAATGACACAACAGCAATTAAAATTCATATATCTAAAGGGATTGAAAATGACAGTTTAGTCCAGATACTTCAACCAAAATTGGAAATGGCAGATAGGATAATATCCGATGGCGCTTATGGATTACCCGATACAGCAAAAATAGCGATAAAAAGGTGACTACTATTATGAATATATTTTATACAAAATTTAAAAGCCCAATATTGGTAATTTTGTTAATTACTTTATTCGGCGGGATATTTACATTATCAAAAATTCAATCAGGTCTATTCCCCGACATAACTTTCCCAAAAATCAAAATCATTGCTGAAAATGGGCAGCAACCTGTGGATAAAATGATGGTTACTGTTACAATACCATTAGAGAATGCAATCAAAAAAGTTCAAGACTTAAATTTAATTAGAAGCATAACCAGCCGTGGTAGCTGTGAGATATCTGCTTTTTTAAATTGGAATTCAGATATTGACCTTGGCAAGCAAAGAATTGAAGCACTTATAAATGAAATCAAGCAAAATTTGCCTCACGATGTAAATATCACAGTTGAAAAAATGAATCCATCCATTCTTCCTATCATGGGTTTTTCTCTCGAAGGTGAAGGGAAGAGTCAAATTGAATTAAGACAGATTGCAGAATTTACTATCAAACCATTTCTTTCCCGTGTGAAGGGGATTTCTGATGTTGCAGTAATTGGCGGAAAAACAAAAGAGTATCATTTAATTATTGACCCTATTAAAATTAGTCAGCTTGGAATTACGCCGCAGACAATTGCAAATGTGCTTGCTCAATCAAATATTATTTCATCAACCGGTTACTTAAAAGATTACAATCGTTTGTATCTTTCCATTACGGATGCAGCCATTGATTCCAAAGAAGAACTTGAAAACACGATTATAAGCAATTCACCAAAACGAACTGTGAAGCTGAAAGATATTGCTTCAATAGAAATCGGTGAGTTAAAAGAGTATATCAAAATAAATGCAAATGGCAAAAACGTTCCTCTTGTTGCAATTATCAAGCAACCAAACTCAAATTTAATTGAAGTTGTTGATAGTGTAAAATCCCAACTTACTCAACTTGAAAAAATATTACCTAATGGGGTTATATTAAAGCCTTTTTATAATCAAGCTGATTTTGTTGGCGATTCCATCAGCAGCTTAAAAGATATTTTGTGGATCGGTCTTTTATTAGCAATAATTGTAACAATAATTTTTCTGCGCTCATTGAAAGCAAGTTCTGTAATTCTAATCACGATTCCCATTACATTAAGCTTAACGTTAGTAATTCTTTATTGGTTCGGTTACACCTTAAATATAATGACAATTGGTGCAATTGCTGCAGCTATAGGATTAATTATCGACGATGCCATTGTTATAGTCGAACAAATTCACCGGAATTATGAAGAAAATCCTAATGATAAAAGTTACAAATCTATTTTTAGAGCAATAAAATACCTTTTTCCGGCAATGGTTGGTTCATCGCTCAGTACAATTGTAATATTTCTTCCTTTTGTTTTAATGAGCGGAGTTGCCGGTGCTTATTTTAAGGTTCTCACAGATACATTGATAATTACATTAATCTCTTCATTCTTTATAACGTGGCTTGGCCTTCCGGTAATTTATTTGTTGTTTTCAAAACAAAGACATTCTGTAAAAGAAATTTCAAAAGAAATAAAACAACGTAATTGGATATATTTCTTTATCAAAAAACCAATCATTGCCTTTTGTTTTGTTGTTGTTCTTATCGTTATTTCAGTTATTCTGCTGCCAATGCTTCCATCGGGATTTTTGCCCGAAATGGATGAAGGTTCTATCGTTCTCGATTATTCAAGCCCGCCCGGAAGTTCGCTTGAGGATACCGACAAGATGCTCCAATTCGTTGACCAAGTATTAACACAAATACCCGAGGTAGAATCTTTTTCAAGAAGAACAGGTACACAGATGGGATTTTTTATCACTGAGCCGAATAAAGGAGATTACCTGATTCAGTTAAAGAAAAAGAGAAATAAAACAACTGATGATGTATCGAACGAAATAAGAAGCAGAATTGAATTGGCACTTCCTTCTATGCGAATTGATTTTGGGCAAGTAATAACTGATATGCTTGGCGATTTAATGAGTTCAGTTCAACCAATCGAAGTAAAATTATTTGGTGATAATAAAAATACTCTGTATAAATTGGCAGATGAAGTTACAAACCTCGTGCAAAATACCACAGGCACAGCTGATGTGTTTAATGGAATTACTATAGCCGGTCCTGAATTAACTTTTGAACCCAATATTTCCAAACTTAGTCAATATCAATTATCACCTCTTGATTTTCAATTTCAAATGCAAACAAAAATTGAGGGTACTGTCGTTGGTTCAATGTTAGAAAAAAATCGTTTGGTGGATATACGAATGATTGAAGGAAGAAAAAATCATTCAGTCAATGAATTAAAAAACACTTCTTTGGTTTTACCAAACGGCAGATTGAAACCAATTGATGAGTTTGCTGATTTCAAATTAAATGCCGGTGTTGCCGAGATTGAAAGAGAAAATTTAAAACCAATGATTGCTGTAACTGCACGCTTGAACAATAGAGACCTTGGGAGTACGCTTTTAGATATTCAAAAAAATATTTCTGCAAATATAAATTTGCCTACTGGTTATCAAATTGTATATGGCGGTATGTATGCCGAACAGCAACAAGCATTCAAAGAATTATTGGTTATACTTTTACTGGCAGTATTACTTGTTTTTACAATTATCCTCTTCCTATTTCGGAGAGTAAGGATTGGAATAGCAATAATATTTATTGCAGTTTTAGGTATAAGCGGAAGTGTGCTTGCTTTGTATTTAACGGGTACTCCTTTAAATGTTGGAAGTTACACAGGGATGATTATGATTATTGGTATTATCGGGGAAAATTCTATTTTCACATATTTGCAATTTGTTGAATCGAAAAGAAATGGTTTAAAAAAAGATGATGCTATTTCATATTCTATTTCGGCAAGACTTCGGCCAAATCTTATGACAGCTTTCGGCGCTATTACTGCTTTGTTTCCTCTTGCATTAGGTATAGGAAGCGGGGCGCAATTGCACCAACCGTTAGCGATTGCAATAATTGGTGGTTTCATTCTAGCAATTCCACTACTCCTTATTGTTTTTCCAACTATTCTAAAAGTTATCGAATAATGTTTTAAATTTTACAGAATTAACTTAGTATTATATTAATTTTGCTTCTGTAAAAAAAAACAATTTTTTTATTAATTGTTGTAGGAATTCAATTAATACAAAAAATATTGAACCGCATTGTTACTTGTCTCATTGAATGATTGTGAGCAGAAATCAAATGTTCCGGATTCGGTGATGGATTCATTTTCTAAAATTTATCCTAATGCAACTGAAATTAAATGGGCAAAAGAAAACAAAGACTTTGAAGCCGGTTTCAAACTTGCTGATAAAGACATGTTGTGATATTCAATGAAGAGGCAAAGGTGCTAGAAATGGAAACTGCAATAGAAATTTCTCAACTTCCATTTGGAATTGTCAAATAATAACAGATGACTTTAAGGATTACAAAATTACCGGAGCCGCAGAAATCATTAAGGCAAATGGACAAGACTTTTTTAAATTGAAATAATAAAGTAAATGTACCATATAGATTTATTTTTTGATAGAAAAGGCACACCTAAAAAAAAGATATAGATGTTGTAATTGACATAGAAGACGAAGATAATGAGTACTAAAATTCTATTAAGTTTATTCGAATTAAATAATTTTTTTTATTCCAATAACTTCGGCTATTAATTTTAAACTGCAATAATACTAAATCCACAACGTTTTGCTAATATTAGCCAATTTAATTAAATTACAAATTACGATTTACGAATTACGAATTAATTGTTTTGAAAGTGGTTAATAATGGTATTTTTATAGTCAGGAGTAACTCACGACAGTGATAAATAGTGAAGGTTTGGATAGCTTATGAATAATAATTTACTGAATAATTATTATTAACATTGAAAATATTAAAAATAAAATGTATAAATATTTAGCAGCAATCAGTTTGGGATTTCTTTTGCTTGGGAGCGGAGGCTGTAAGCAATATGATAATTTCACCACATACTTCAATACATATTATAATGCCGAAAGATTGATTAAAGAGACCGAAGAAGATTTCGAATACCAGGAAGAAAAAAAGAGAGTCAAACCGAGAATAATCGTTCCTGATAATAAGATGTATGTTCCTGCTATTCCGAAAACCGGACCACCGCCTTTCCTGACTGAATTTATTATTTCTCAGCAGAAGCTTCAACCGGTCAAAACTAAGCTTGACTCAATCATCATTAAAGGGTCAAAGATATTATCGAAGCATCCTAAGAGTAATTATATAGAGGGAACACTCTATTTGATGGCAGTCTCATTCTTTTATCAGAACCAGTGGATAAATTCGCAAATCAAATGCAGTGAGCTGATAGATAAATATCCTGATGGAGACTTCTCACCCGATGCACATTTGCTGATGGCAAAGGATTATCTGATACAAAGAAAATATTTGGCAGGGCAGGTATTATTATCAAGAACTGTTGATATTGCATGGCAGAAGAAAAGATATGATATATTATCGGAAGCATTCAGATTAGAAGCTGAATTATCGCTTTTTCTGAATGACACAGAAGGAGCATTGAGGCCTTATAAGCAGGCAATAGTTCAATGTGAAGATGACGAACAAAGGGCAAAATGGCAGTTAGATTTGGCATCACTTCAATATAGAATCGGCAAGTTCGACAAGGCGGAAACAAGTTTTCGCAAAGTCCATGAGTACAGTCCTGATTATTTGGGTACATTCGAAGCATTGCTATATGAAGCGGCTTGCAAATCGCGGTTGGGAAATTATGAAGAAGCTGAAAAAATTCTCGACAAATTAGAATCAGACGGAAAATTCCAGGAATGGAGAGCTAATATACTTGCAGAGAGAATGAATATTTTAAGGCTTCAAAAGAAAGATACCCTGTTTAATAAAGTAATGGTTTATGCAGATTCAGCCTATCCCAATAATGATGCAATTTCGACCGTGTATTATGAAATTGCGATGGATAATTTCAACCAAAACAAATATGTATATGCGAGGAATTATTTTGCAAGGTCGAAATTAATCAAAACACCCGTATCGAACTCGGCAGACAGGATGTATAAGCTGCTGAACAATTGGGAAAGCAAGAGAAATGTTACCGTACCATTAATGCAGAGATGGGCAGCAAAAGATACTTTGAACGATTCGACACTGTCTGTATTTGCATTGAATCTTTTCGAGACGGGAAGAATACACGAACAGCTTGGTAACACTGATTCGGCAGAGTTTTATTACAAATTTGCAAAAGATGCCTCTCCCCCATCCGAAAAGGCTTCGGCAAGATATTTATATGTTTATGCAAGATATGTTGAAGACAATGAACCGGCAGTTGCAGATTCAATTCTTGATTACATTGTTCAGGCATTTCCTGCAACCGAATATGGAATTGATGCACGTAAGAGATTAGGATATACTGAAGAATTCGTAATTGACACAGTTGCAGAATTATATAAATCCGGGGTTAGTTTAAGGAAAAATAAGGAATATCAATATGCTTTACAGCAGTTCCTTACAATCTATGACAAATACCCGCAAAATCAATTTGCACCAAAATCCCTGTATTCAGTTGGGTGGACTTATGAAAATGACATTAAGAACAGGGATAGTGCAATTCATTATTATTTACTTTTATTGGAAAAATATCCGAACTCGGAATATGCAAGAGACATACGAGCTATGGTTGATTTTGCTAATGCTGTTAAGGCAGGCAAAATACCCGACTCTTTGAAATCCCGTACATTATTAAAATTTGAAAAAAAGACACTGATAGATACTGTTGCAAGTCAGCCACCTGAAAAAGGTAAAAAGAACAAATCTTTATTCAATGACCCTATGGAGATACTCGACAAGCCTGTTGAGTTTATAAAAACACTGACTGAGCCTTTTTCAAATCCTGAAAAGATGCTTGAAGATGCGACGAAGGATGTTACCGACCCGAAGAAAATACTGGAAAAGTTAACACCTGAAATTAAGATTGAAAATCCGTTTAAAGATTTGGAACCTGACTCGACAAAGGAAAAGAAAGTCGAACCGCCGAAATGAAAATTTTGAATTTTGAATAATAAATTTTGAATGATGGTAAACAAAAAATTGATTAATGGGTAATTACTGAGTGATTGATACAAAAAAGAAAAATGATAATAAACAAACGAATATCGAGCAGCAGCTTGCCTGGTATAAGTCTTTCTTTGATAATTCAACCGATGCTGTGTTTATTATTCAACCCGAAACATGGGCAGTGCTTGATGCCAATATATGTGCATCCGATATAATGAATAACCCGAAAAGCGATTTAATCGGCTCCACCCTGCCCCAGTTCCGCAGAATTTTCAAGTTATTGAATAAAAGCGAATCTCCAGTTGTACTCAGTGAATTGACCCTATTTAATTCAAATGACCTTGAAGTTATGATTGAGGTAAGCGCCCGGTTCATTGATTTCGATGGACAGAGGCTCATCCAGGCGATTGCAAGGGATGTGAGCGAGCAGAGGATTTTAACCGACAAATTATTGCAGACTGATAAGCTTGTTTTACTCGGACAACTTTCAGCAGGTATTTCTCATGAAATAAGAAATCCACTATCGGCAGTCAATTTGAATCTGCAAACACTGGAAAGGGAATTGCCCAAGGAATCTCATGAACTTGAAAAAGTGAAAATTGCTTTACAAGGCGTTGAAAGGATTTCTAAAATTGTCGAGAAGACACTGAGTTTTTCCCGTACATCAATTCCCGAAATTAAGGGATTAGACGTAAACGCACAGCTGCGTTCCACACTTGATTTATTATCTTCTCCTTTATCAAAGAAAAGAATTGAAATTGATTTTGAACTTGAAGATAATTTACCTCAAATTGCGGCAGATACAAAGCAAATGCAGCAGGTGTTCATCAATTTAATAACAAATTCAATTGATGCAATTGACATAACAGGAAAAATCACAATAAAAACATTTGTTGAAAAAGCAGCGAGAGACACAGAACCCGACTATGTTGTTACAGCGATTTCAGATACGGGTGCGGGCATAAGTCCTGAGGATTTGCCGAAAGTGTTTAATCCTTTTTTCACAAGGAAGGCTGAAGGAACGGGGTTAGGACTGCCAATAACACAAAGGATAATATATAATCATAATGGGATTATTGATATTGAGAGTATTGTGGGGAAAGGAACGACGTTTTATATTAAGATTCCTGTTTTAATTGAGAATTGACAATAGATAATTGTGAATTAGGAATTTTGATGTAGAATGAAAAATGCAAAATGTAGAATTATGGAAATATAATAATAATAATAATAATAATAAAATTGAAAATTTTAACAGAAATTATTCATTATTCTTTATGAATTATTCACTAAATATTGGAGTATATGGAACAACAGAATTACACAATAGTTGTGATTGAGGATGACCCGCTGGTCAATTCAACCGTTAAAGAAATACTATCTAAGAATTATTCAAAGGTTATTACATATACCGATGCCCAGGTGGCTCAGGATGAATTTCACCTGATTAGCCCCGACTTAGTTTTATTGGATATATTTCTGGGACATGCAAACGGATTGGACATACTTGAAATGCTGCGTAAACAGGGATACACTATGCCTGTAATAATGATGACTGCTTTTTCAGATATAAAAATGGCTGTCAGGGCAATGAAATTAGGGGCTGAGGATTTCATAGTCAAGCCTCTCGACTTGGAACAGCTTGAAGTTGCTGTTGAGAAGGCGTTAGAAAATTATGATTTGAGACGTCAGGTTGATTTACTTTCCGAAAAACTACGCGAAGAACAACCGAATGAAATTCTCGGAAATTATGAAGGCATGAACAAGGCAATCGAGACTGCGAAAATAATAGCATCTGCTGATACAACCGCAATATTACTCGGTGAATCCGGAACAGGCAAAGAATTAATTGCAAGATACATACACGACAATTCTAATAAAGCAAAAGGTCCTTTTGTAACAATAAACTGCGGTGCAATACCGAGAGAATTAGCTGAAAATGAATTGTTCGGTTACGAAAGAGGTGCTTTCACAGGTGCTACTGAAAAAATCAGGCCCGGTAAATTTGAACAAGCAAACAGGGGAACAATTCTACTTGATGAAATATCCGAACTGAGCATGGAATTACAAGTTAAACTTCTCCGGGTTCTTCAGGAAAGAAGCTTTTACAGGCTGGGCGGCACAAAAGAAATAAGTGTTGATGTCAGAGTTATTGCATCTACAAACCAGGAACTTGAAAAGTTGGTCGAAGATGGAAAATTCAGGGAGGATTTATTTTACAGGTTGAATGTTGCCAGAGTTTTTCTCCCTCCGCTTAAAGAAAGAGGTGCTGATATAATGCTCATGGCAAAAGCTTTTGTTAAAGAGTTTAATAAAAAGTTCAATAAAAATGTAAAAGGATTTTCGCCGGATGCAATTGATATAATAAATAGCTACCAGTGGAAAGGAAATGTCCGTGAATTACGCAATGTAATTGAGAGAATCATTCTTCTCGAGAGCGGAGATTTAATTACGCGGGAAACTCTGAGTTTTCTTAAAACAAGTCCGGGGCAACCCGGTACCCCGGTCAAAGCCGCTGCAGAACTTAGCGACGGACAACATTACCTCCAGATAGCAAAGAATGGCGTTTCAATGGGTAATGTTTTACGTGATTTAATTATCCAGACTTTGAATATTACAAACGGTAATCAAATTAAAGCGGCTAAATTGTTGGGTATATCGAGGGCGAAATTAAGATA
>JAKAKE010000175.1 GCA_021824625.1 Bacteroidota bacterium
TCTTGCTCCGGGAGGTTCGTTCATCTGTCCGAACACGAGTGCTGTTTTATCAATAACTCCGGATTCCTTCATTTCTAAATAAAGGTCATTTCCTTCACGTGTACGTTCACCGACACCGCCGAAAACGCTGAATCCACCGTGGTGTTTTGCGATGTTATGAATCAGTTCCTGGATAATCACTGTTTTACCGACACCTGCACCACCGAATAAACCCGTCTTGCCGCCTTTAGTAAAAGGTTCGATTAAGTCAATAACTTTGATGCCGGTTTCAAACATAATCCTGTTTGTTGTCAAAGTTTGAAATTCGGGCGATGGGCGGTGAATCGGATAACGTATTGCAGTCTTGATTTCTCCCAAGCCGTCAATTCCATGTCCTGTAATGCTCATCAGCCTTCCTAATACTTCGGGTCCAACAGGAATTGAAATTGGAGCACCGGTATCAACCACTTTCATACCGCGGACTAGTCCGTCTGTTGAATCCATGGCAACCGAGCGGACACGGTCTTCGCCAAGGTGCTGCTGCACTTCGCAAATTAATATATCTTCTGTCCCTGTTTCGGGAGAAGTCCGTAGAATCTCGAGTGAGTTTAATACCTCGGGAATTTTCCCTTCGGGAAACTCCACATCTACTACCGGACCTATAACCTGAACTATATGGCCTTCGTTCATGAACTTATATACCTCTGTTTTTTAATAATTTATATTTATTTTTTATTGACACTAAAGGACATTTCACCAAAATAAAATGTGAATAGCAAAAATAATGAATTATTTCTATATTGACAAAGCTGAACCGATTTTCAATGAGTTATAAGTAATGAAATTGAGATTTGTAATCATTGAGTTTTTACTGCTTTATGGTCAATTAATAATAAAATTTTTATTATTAGATAACGTTAAAGAAATTATTAAGGATTAAGCATTAAGATTAATATGAAAATAAAAGTAATAATCCATCCGGCAGAAGAAGGCGGATATTGGGCTGAAGTACCTTCAATACCGGGCTGTGCCACTCAAGCAAACAGTTATGAAGAATTAATACAAAATTTATATGAAGCAATTGAAGGGTGCTTGTCTGTTGATTTAAAGGACATTCAAATTACAGCAAATACAAGAATTTTAGAATTAGCTGTATGAAATCAATTAGCGGAATAGAATTCGCAAAAATACTTGAAAAACATGTATGGGAATTAGCACGTATTCAAGGCAGTCATCACATCTATGTTAAAAAAGGCAATATTGATAGAATCTCAATTCCAATTCACAAAAATGAAGATTTAAAAATCGGCTTACTTAAACATCTAATGAAAATTGCTAATCTTTCTGATAAAGATATAATCTAAATTAAAATAAATCTGAAAATTTATTTTCAATTGTTTCTGCAAATAATATATATTGCAATTCAATAAATTCTTAAATGACTAAGAGTGCAAAATGGAAGATGATAGTGAATTCAAAATTGACCCCACAGGCTTTGACGAGATGATTAGACAGGCGATAGCCGAAGTAATTGCCGAAAAATTTATGAGCGGCGAGATGTATCTGAAAATTGTTGATGATTACAAGAAAAATGGAGATGATGTCGAATTAAAGAATAGTAAGGAATAATTATATATGACCTTATTTACCTTTTTTGACCTTAGTAATAGAAAAAAACAGATTAACCCAACCTTATTACCTTATAAAAGCAAGATATGGTAAACGGAAATAAGGTAATAAGGTTTTGTTGTTTATGATAAGGATTTGTTACTAAGATTTTAAAGGATTCAATAAGGTTTTTAAATTGCATACTGAAATTTATAAAAATTTGGTAAAAAAATATGGCAAAGAAAAATATTTTGGTTGGAATAATAATGGGAAGCGATTCCGACCTTCCTACAATGAAGCAAGCCGCTGATGTGTGCAAAGAGTTCGGAGTTTATTACGAAGTGAAGGTGATTTCAGCCCACCGCAATCCAATGGACGCAATAGAATACGGTGCTAATGCACATAAGAAAGGCATGAAAGTTATTATTGCCGGTGCCGGTGGTGCGGCACATCTTCCGGGTGTTCTCGCCGGAAACACACCTCTGCCTGTCATTGGTGTGCCTATTGAGTCAAAATCCCTTAAAGGCTTGGATTCATTATTGTCAATCGTACAGATGCCCCCCGGTGTGCCGGTGGCAACCGTTGGAATCGGAGGAGGAAAAAATGCCGGATTGCTTGCTATTCAAATTATCGCTTCTTCGGAGGAATCATTGCTTAAGAAATATCTCAAATACAAAGAAAAGCTCGCCGCTGAATCACGGGCAAAGAATGATAATCCCGAAGTGAGGAAAGCGTAACCAATTACAAATTACGAATTACGAATTACGAATTATGAATTACGAATTATGAATTACGAATTGTGGTTATACAATAATCCCAAAATATTCATTAGAAACTATGAAATACCTAAGGACTAAAAACAGGCTTGTCATTCTGAGGAGTGAAACGACGAAGAATCTCTTACACGAATGAGATGCTTCGACTTAACTCAGCATGACACTTACAAACTATTATAAATTTCCTAATGAATAATTTGGGATAATAATTGATGAAGATTAATACACAAACTTAGTTTGCCTGAGCAGTTGTTTGATTTTTTTCTTTTCGGTATCATTCACCGGGTTAAACCGAAGCTGAATAAGTTTTAGATTGCTAAGTCTGTCCAAATCAGGAGGCAGTTTCGAAATCCTGTTATTGTTTAATATAAGGTATTGCAGATTTTTCAAATAAGTAATTTCATAAGGTATGTAACTCAAAACATTGTTCTCGAGATTCAGAACCTGAAGCTGCTGCAAATTTGAAACGTCCTGTGGAATTGCTCCTAACCTGTTATTTGACAAATTGAGATTCATTAACTTAGCAAGGGAACAAATTTCTGAGCTGAATTGATTAAGCTCGTTCATTCCGGCATCGAGGTTTACAAGACTTGACATGTTCACAATTGCATAAGGAATTTGCTTTAGCTTATTTCCCCTTATATTCAGAGTAATAAGATTTGGGAGTAAAAATATTTCTTCCGGAAAACTTATGCTTTTATTAAAATTGAAATCGAGTGTCTGCAATTTCTTAAGATTTGAAAAGCTCGGGTGTATATAGCTTATCGAATTATTATCCAATTTTAAATACATTAAGCTCCGGAGGCCTGATATTTCCGGTGGTAGAGTTGACAGGTTATTTGAGCCTATATCGAGTGAGCGAAGCAAAGTCAGGTTGCTTATGGATTTTGGAATTTTTGAAATTTTATTTTCATTCAGGTTGAGAATTTTTAAAGCTTTCAGACTCTGAATTTTCACCGGGAGTTCAGTAATCTGATTGTGATTTAATATAAGAATTTCAAGTGATTTGATTTTAAACAACCTGTCGGGAATAGAGATTAGATTATTATCTGACATGTTCAGGTGTTTAAGAAATTTGAGCAAATGAACATTCTCGGGTAATTCGGTTATGTTGTTTCCCGACAGTTTCAATGTGTTGAGTTTTCTTAGATAAACTGTTTCTTCGGGCAGTTCATCCAGTAAATTATTACTCAAATCAATAATCTCTAAATTTTTAAGGACAGAAATTTCCTTAGGAATTGTTTTGAATTTATTATTAGAGAGATTAAGTATTTTCAGATTCTTCAGATTCCAAAGCTCACTCGGGATGGAGCTTATTTTATTGCCGCTCAGGTCGAGTATTTCAAGGTTTGTGAATGATGCTATTTGAAGTGGGATATCATACAGGTTGCTGTTACTCAGGTTAAGCCTTGTAATCCTTGAAGCATCTTTTTTAAGTTCATCCACCGAAGCATTAGATTTTGTATTAAGCGGCAATGGTTTGCCGGTCTTAATCTGAATTTCAAGACTTTCGGAATAAATTTTTTCCTGTGCAGATGTTATACCGTACAGGCAAAAAATAATAATGATATATGATAAATTTAGTCTCATCGAAAAAATATTTCATTCACCAAACCTTAAATAATACAGAAAATAATTTGCTGTATTGACAAGCTAAGAGACTAAATTACCTTTTAATTATTTTTCTTTTGTCAACGGTGAACTTTCTCTCGGCAAGCTTTGCAAGCTTAACAAATGGGAGACCTATGAGAAGATAAATACCTGCAACGAGAATGCCCATGCCGATATAATTGAAATATGTATTTGAAATTAGTTGATATTGTTTAGTCAATTCAACCATAGTAATCACTGAAACAAGCGAAGAATCCTTGAGCAAAGAAATAAAATCATTTGTCATAGGCGGAATAACCAGCCTGATTGCCTGGGGCAGTATGACATGCCTTAAAGCCTGGTTCCTTGTCATTCCAAGAGAAATAGCGGCTTCCATTTGTCCTCTCTGCACAGAGAAGAGCCCTGCCCTGTAATTCTCTGCTTCATACGCTCCGTAATTAAGGCCCAAACCTATGACACCGGCTAAGAAGGGTGAGATTAATATTCCCAGTTCCGGTAAAGCATAGAATATAAAATATAATTGAATAAGTAAGGGAGTTCCTCTTATGGACTCAATAAAGATTACCGCCATTCCCGAAAATGGCTGTGGTGCATACACCCTCAAAAGTACAACGAACAAACCGACAGTAACGGCTACCAACATTGAAAGAATTGACAAACTTAAAGTAACTAAAGTTGCTTCGCCAAGCATGGGCATAAATCCAATATACCGCCTCAATTGGTCAAAAAAAGTAATATGCTTACCCTGTGATTCAAGATAGTCGTTATAATATATATGCGGTATGTTTGTTGCTTTATGGTCGTCCATGAAACCTGCCATCATGAAATTCCACATATTCCAATGTTCGAGAATTTCCCTTAGCTTTCCGCTTTTCTTCATCCTATCAATTGACCTGTTAATCTGGTCGAGTAAAATTGTGTCCGATTTTCTTGTAACAATTCCATAAGTAACTTCACCTATTGGCTGTCCGGCAAGTTTAAGTTGAGGATTCCATCCTGCATAATACTTTGCGACAGGCTCATCAATAAGAACAGCATCGAGTCTGCCAAATTCAAGGTCCTTATAAGATTTAGCTTCGTCATCATAAGCACGAATATCAATTCCTCCTTGTACCTCAAGAATTTTTTGAGCAAGAGAGCCATCCAGAGTACCAACAACTTTTCCGACTAAATCGGACATTGTATTTATATCTTCCTGGTCACGCCTGACTACAATTTGCTCAAAGGTACTATAATAAGGAATTGAAAAATTAACAGCTCCCATTCTGTCTTCAGTTATCTCGATGCCGTTGATTGCGACATCATAGTCATTTCTTTCGAGCCCCGGTATTAAGCCGTCCCATTCGTTTTGCACATGTTTTGCTTTCCATCCCTGGTCCTTGGCTATTTCGTTTATAATATCAACTTCGAATCCTATCAGTTGGCTCATGTCTTTCGGATTCTGGAATACATAAGGGGCGCCGCTGGAGGCATCGGCTCCATATCTTAAAATTTTCTTACTCGGTTGTGCAGATAGAGTCAATGTCAGGCAGGCAATAACGGTTGCAGCTATCCAAAGTTTTATTATTCTGTTTTCAATGTTATACATAAGCATAATCTTAATCTTTGACAATACTTAAATACTGTTTGGTTCTCGGGTCCTTTGCATTTGAAAAGATTTCTTCAGGTGGGCCCGACTCAATTATTTTTCCGTCTTCCATATAAACAACCATATCGGATGCCGTTCGGGCAAAGTGCATGGCATGAGTTACGATTATCTGAGTCATACCTTCCTTATGGAGGTTTCTCATAACTTGCAGCACTTCCTCGACAAGCTCGGGGTCGAGAGCAGAAGTAGGCTCGTCGTAAAGCATTACATGTGGAGACATGGCAAGTGCCCGGGCGATTGCGACACGCTGTGCCTGCCCGCCTGAAAGCTGGTAAGGATAGCGTTTCATAAAATCTTTCAAGCCGACTTTTTCGAGTAACTGTATTGCTCTCCGTATTGATTTTTCTTTTTCTTCGCCCTTAACGATAATCGGAGCCTTGGCTACGTTTTCCATTACCGTTAAATGAGGAAACAGGTTTAAATTCTGAAACAACATTCCAACTCTTGAACGAAGTATCTGGACTTTGATGTGGAAATCATCATCTAATTCGGCTTCATCGTCAGTCGGCTTAAATGGTGTTCTAAAACCTTTTCTGATATTGCCGGATTTTTGTTTGATTGACTTTGATATCGCAGCTTCTGATTTTGCGCGTGTTAATGTTATACCTGCTATTCGTAGAGTACCTGAATCAAAAAATTCAAGACAGTTCAAACAGCGAAGCAAAGTTGTTTTACCACAACCTGACCTGCCAATGATTGAGATAAGCTGTCCTTTTTTTACTTGCAGGTCTATACCTTTAAGAACATGTAATTTGGGGAAATGTTTGTGCAAATCCTTAATACTAATGATATCATCTCCGCTCTGGAGATAATTCATGTTATCATCAATAACAACCTTCATACTTGATTAACACAAAAGATTAAATTATTTTCAAAACTTAGCATATTAACAAAAATTAATTAATAAAATTTTCAGCAATAATAAAAGAAATAAATTTATCCATTGCTAATAAACAACACGAAAAATATTATTATCAAGATATTTAACTCATTCGGAGTAAGTTCTTAAAACTATTTATCGCATAGCGATTATATATCGGTAGAAAATGAATATCCGCTCCTATACTTATCCCGCAGGGATTATATATACATTGTACAACCCGGGCTTCTTACATAAATATTTAGTTTTAGTAAAATATCGTTATTATTATTTAATTTCCGATTTTTGCATACAATTATGATTTCTTATCGAGACATATCGCTTAAATTTGAGGACAGGCAATTATTCGATGGATTTAGTTTCGAGATTGCCAAAGGGGGGAAGACTGCAATTAAAGGAAGGTCCGGAAGCGGCAAGACAACACTGCTCAATATGGCAATGGGATTTTTGAAACCTGATAACGGTAAAATTATAATTGATGGCATGGATGTTAATAGTTTGAATATTTCAGCAATCAGGAAACAAATTACCTGGCTTCCTCAAAGCACAAACGGTTTTGAATCTGGTAATGTATTATCATTGTTGAAATATCCATTCACTTTTCATGCAAATAAGAAGATTAATCCAACTCATCAGGAAATTGAGTCATCTATATTGGCATTAAATCTTGAAAAAGATATTCTCAATCAGACTTTGGATAAAGTTTCAGGTGGTGAGAAGCAGAGGCTGGGGCTGATTATTTGCAAGTTGCTAAAGAGAAAAATTATAATTCTGGATGAGCCGACATCCGCTCTGGATAAGGAGTCCCTCAAAATGGTTGCCGATTTTATCATGACTGCCCAGGAACTGACTGTACTTTCTGCGTCACATGATGATGAATGGCTGAAATATTGCAATCAGATTATTGAGCTTTAAATTCAAGGTATTTGGTAATTAAAAATTTGAACATTGAAAATTCATTTAAAATTCAAAATTCAAAATTCAAGATTTTTAAGAATATGGGTGCAACCGACATAAGCTGGCTGAATTTATTCCTGGGGTCTTTAATCCTGCTGATTCCGGTTGCAGTTCTGCTGTATTATAAGACAGGGCTGACAAAGGCGATGCTAATTGCATTCGGAAGAATGGCTGTACAGCTCCTTCTTGTTGGTTTATACCTGAATTATATTTTCAAGCTTAATTCATTGCCCGTAAATTTCCTCTGGCTTCTGCTGATGATTCTGGCGGCATCATTGTCTATTATCAAGAGAAGCGAAATCAGAATAAGCAGTTTCTTTGTGCCTGTGTTGATGGGAGTTCTTGCGGATGTAACAGTAAATTTTCTTGTATTTATTTTCATCATTTCAGGAACTGAAAACTTTTTCAATGCGAGATATTTCATACCCATTTCGGGAATGATAATCGGGAACTGCCTGAGCAGTGGAATAATTGGCATCAGGTCATTTTACGGCTCACTGTCGAAGAATGAAGAGAGATACAGATACAGCCTTATGTGCGGAGCAACGAGGAATGAGGCCCTTTTTCCATTCATGACAGCGGCAATGAAAGATGCTTTCAGCCCCACAATCGCCTCGACTGCAACAATTGGTTTAATCTGGCTTCCCGGCATGATGACCGGACAAATCCTCGGCGGTACAGACCCGATTATATCGATCAAATACCAGATTGTAATCATCATAGCTATTTTTGTTGGTAGTGTTCTTACCGTAGCTGTAAGCCTGAATCTGTCTAAACGCTTCGCTTTTGATGAATATGATTTATTGAGGAAGGATGTGAGTATTATAAAGAAAAACGGGAATTAACTGATAAGTTAATGCACAAGGTTTGTGCATAGATTCATATCTTTGCACAAATTATTCGATTTTTTGTGCAAAGGTTATTGAAATAGAAAATCTTAATTGGGATTATTATTTACAAAATGAAGTTATGTATCAAACATAAACTTTGTAGGGACACAGAATCCTGTGTCCCTACAATTTAAAAATATAATCATCACTCGACAATCATCTTAACCGATTGTGTGTTCCTGCCGTTTGTTAATCTCACAAAATACAGACCTGATGATAAACCTGAAACATCCAACACTTTTTTCTGATAGCCGCTTTCAAGCGATTGATTGAATACTCCGGAAATTTCCTGTCCGTATAAGTTAAATATTTTCATCGAATAAATACCCGGTTCGCTAATATCAAATGATACGACAGAATTACTTCTTGCTGGATTAGGATAAATGATTAAATTTTGATTATATCCTGTCATTTCTTCTACTCCGATTGTAGTGTCAATAAGAGCTTTTACTCTTCCTTCCGAAACCGGAACTAAATCCTGTAATTCACTTGCATAATTCAAAACAGCTTTAAATTCTGATAACGAATCAATTACAACATAGTTCGGTAAAGGTGAACCAATTAAACCTGAAAATAATGTTGCAACAAATTCATTTGTCACAATTTTATAAATAGAGTCAAGTTTTATCGGTTCATTATTAACTTTTACCGATTCTAATATTAGACGATCATCGGCATTATGATTGGCATAATACGAATACTCCAGTCCCGCACACTGCACAAATAATTCATCGTCAAGTTCAATACTTTTTAAAGATATCTGCAATCCTCCAAGCAATTGTATTCCCATCAGGTCGAAAGTGACAAGCTTGTAGTGCTGTATTTCACCATCATTGAAACCATATCCAATCATCCTGAATATATCATTTGCTACAACCGGCCCTGTGTATAAGGGCTGTGCTGTAGAGCCACAAGGCTCAATTGCAATATCGGCTTCCGGTACATAATAGAGAAAAGCATCTGTCACAAAATTTCCAACAGGAGTATCTTTGAAACCCGCTTGCAATAAATTAATGTTGGTTTCCCAGAAATCATCTTCTGTGGCTGCAATTTGCTGCGAGAAACAATTCATCCGGAAAGAATTATTGGCATCCTCTTCGAGACTGTCAATAAAATGTTTCATATCCGGGTCTTCTGCTATACTTTCATCAAGGTTTACATAATCATAATTTAGTGTTTTAACTACACTGTCCTCAAAAGTTAAATCAACTCTGCCCATCGTTCTGTAGAAAGCACCTGCCTGAACGTAGTAAGTTGTTTTTCCACTGTGGTCGAACATTTCAGGATTGGTGAAGAGTTTATGGTCATGCCCGCCAATAATCAGGTCTATACCTTCGATATTTTGAGCTATACGCCTGTCGTTATTATATCCCATGTGGGACAGACAAACAATAATATTGCAGTTCAATGATTTGAGAAATGCAACATTTGCTGCGGCGATTGAATCGACATTCTCAATGATAATATCTGATTGGGTATAAAAATTTGTTTGTGGAGTAGTCATTCCGAATACACCAACATTAACAGTCCCGTTATCAACTCTCAAAACACTACTGACTGTAGTGTCTAATCCGTAAATATTTTCGCTGGATAAATTTAGATTAGAACATAATACCGGAAACTTTCTCCATCCGAGATTAGCTGAAACATTTAATATGCTGTTTAAAAATACAGGCGTCATATCAAACTCATGATTACCCAATACCATTGCGTTAACACCGAGCATCTGCAATGCATTCAGCTCCCTTAATCCATTTGTTGTATTGAACATAATATCACCGATAAAAGAATCACCCCCGTGCAACAACAAAGTCATACGGGATTGATCCTCTTGTCTTACCTGGTTAATGTAGGTAGCAGCTCTTGCAATACCTCCTTTTGTACCCTTGAGGTCAGGTGTTCTCGGGGCACCCGGACTAAGATTGTTGTGTGTGTCAGTTAAGAAAAGAATCGTAACATCTTCGGAAAAAATCTTTGCTGAAAAAGCAAGTAATAAACATAAAACAAGTACAAAAACCTTTTTCATAACAAGCTCCTGATTTGTGAGAAAATGAATGAACTATTATTTATATCAAACAACTCTTTTTTATCATTTAAAAGGAACGGCGATTTATATCAATTTTTTTAAATAGCCACGACTTTTAAGTCGTTGCCCGGTTACACCGGCACCGAAGGATTTTAATCCCTAACCCATTTCAGTGACTAAAGTCGTCATATCTCCTTCCTAAATCCCCCAATCTAAAGATTGGGGTTAATCATCTTCCGTTATTTTCCCTATAATAATTGAGCAATCCGTTTGTGGAACCGTCATGTGCCGATATATCATTATCAGAGCCGAGTTCGGCCAATATCCTCTTTGCTAATTGCTTCCCTAATTCCACACCCCACTGGTCGAATGAGTTAATATTCCATATTGCACCCTGAACAAAAACCTTATGCTCATACATGGCAATCAATGAACCTAATGTTTCGGGTGTCAGTTTCTTAATTAAAATCGTATTTGTAGGAATATTACCCGGAAATACTTTGTGATTGAGAATCTTTTCAAGTTCAGCACCTTTTAATCCACTCCCGGAAAGTTCTTCCCTGACTTCTTTTTCGGTTTTGCCTTTCATCATTGCTTCGGATTGTGCAAACATATTAGCAAGCAGAATGTCATGCTGATTTTGTTCATCGCATTGTGTTTCAATCGGGGCAATGAAATCCACAGGAATTAATTGAGTTCCCTGGTGTATTAATTGGAAAAAAGAGTGCTGCGCATTAGTTCCCGAAACTCCCCAGACAACAGGTCCGGTTGAATAATTAACAATATCTCCATCTTTGCTAACTCTCTTTCCGTTGCTTTCCATATCAAGTTGTTGTAAAAATTCGGGGAATAATTTCAGATACTGATAGTAGGGTATAACTGCATGAGTCTTTACATTGAAGAAATCCACATACCAAATACCGAGCATAGCCATAATGACAGGTATATTCTCACTAAAGGGAGTTTTCCTGAAATGCACATCCATTTGATATGCACCCTGAAGCATTTTTTCAAAATTATCAAATCCAATGTATAGTGCTATTGATAATCCGATTGCAGACCAAAGAGAATACCTGCCGCCTACCCAATCCCAGAACTCAAACATATTCTTTGGATTAATCCCGAACTCACTGACTGCTTCAGTGTTGGTAGATAGTGCTGCAAAATGTAAAGCAACATCTTTGTCCTTCTTTCCCGTTAAGCTTAGGAACCACTTTTTAGCGGCGAGTGCATTTGTCATTGTCTCCTGTGTTGTGAATGTTTTGGAAGCAATAAGAAAAAGTGTAGTATCAGGATTAAGCTGTTTAAGAGTTTCTGCAATATCGCATCCGTCAACGTTGGAGATGAAATGGACTGACATCCCTGGTTTTGAGTAAGGTTTCAGTGCTTCGCATACCATAGCAGGACCAAGATGAGAACCGCCTATGCCTATATTCACAATATGGGTGATGGGCATTCCTGTACAGCCTTTCCATTTTCCGCTGTGTACATCCCTGACGAAATTTTTCATCTTTTTCAGGACTGCATTGACTTCCGGCATAACATCTTTGCCATCAAAAATAACTTCATCAATCGGGCGGTTTCGAAGTGCCGTATGAAGTACAGCCCTGCCTTCGGTAGTATTGATTTTTTCACCTGTGAACATAGCTTCGATTTGTGCTTTCAGCTTTCTGTGTTCTGCAAGCTTAATCAGTAACTTAAATGCTATATTGTCAATCCTGTTTTTCGAGAAATCGAAAAGAATATCATTAAACTTAATATGATACTTCTTAAATCTATCTTTGTCCTTTTCGAAAAGAGTTCTCAGATGAACATTTGCAATTTTGTCATAATGCTCCTGAAGAGCTCCCCATTCATCTGTTTCAGTTAATGAAAACATTATTAATTCCTCATTTACTCACAATAAGTTTAAAAACCAAGGACTGATGAGCGTTCTCAACTTTTACAAAATAGGTGCCATTAGTAATATCTTGCGTATTAAGTTCGATAATTTTAATACCAGCTTCTAGAAAATTATTTAAAATTGGTTTAACAATTTCACCATTTATGCCTGAAATATAAATATTTGTAATTTCCGAAAACTTCTGCTTAAATTGAATTGTAGCAACCCCAGTTGTTGGGTTGGGGTAAATTATTTGTGGTGTAATTTCGCTATCTCCGGGGACAATTGATGACCCGAATTTAGCATTTCTTAAAGTCATACGACTACTACTACCTGAAACAATAAATTGACTATCGTGGCTCACGTCAATACAATCTCTTGAACCCATACCATAATCATAAGTTTCTTTTCCGGTTTCAATACTCCAAATTTTTAATGCATCGGTTCCGGGACCATTAGAAGTAACCAAATATCTATCATCTGGAGAAAATTCAATCCCAGTTAAGCTGGGACCATTAATTGGGATTTTCCATAAAAGTTGCTTTGAGTTGAAATCATAAACTTCTACACCGGAATCAGGATCAGTCCTTTTAAATGCTATTTTTAAACAATCATGAGATAATCGGAAATATGCCATACCTTGAAAGGCATCAATACTATCTAATGTATTAAAATCAAAAATAGGATGATAAAGTCTATAATAATTATGACCGGGATTTGTTGTATCAGTATATAGTTTAAATAATGTAAAAATTATTTTTGAATTATCACAACAAAAATTTATCTGACTAACTGAAAATTCTTCTAAATTTGATGGTTCTTGTGGAAACAATTTTGTTCTTATTATTTTTTTTGTTGCCAAATCCCATTCCCTTATTCCTCTTTCAATATAAGCAACTAAATATTTTTCATCCTTTGAAATATCAGATGTACCAATTTTTATCCCATCACTTTCAAGAGAATCAATTACCTCAAAAGTTCCAGTATCGAAAATTTCAAATTTTGTTTGTGCTTCGTTTAATCTTATAAAGTTTCTATCATTATTAATAAAGAAAATTTCGTTATTTCCTATTATCCTTTTAAATTCCTGCCCAGTATTAGCATCAAAGAACAAGTCATAATCATAGCCATGTCCAACTATGATTGAATCGGTAATAGAAAATTTCACCATGTAAAAGCCTAGAGTCTGATCTGTTTTTGTTGACCAAACCAAATCGGTGCTGTCTTGTGGCACCGGCTGTGCCTGAATTTGAATTATTGAAAACAATAAAGCAAATAACAATAATAAATTTTTCATTTTTTTTTCCGTTGAAAAGATTTATGTAAATTCATTTTAATCATTATCATAAATTCAATTTCATTTTATGTTCAACTCCTATGGAGTTGTGTCCTTATAGTGAAGTTCTTCCTGTTACAGACATTTAACTCCTACGGAGTTACCCTCAAGTCTTAAAACAATCCCAGAGGGATTGAACATTACTATCCCAACTCCCAATTCCCAATTCCCATTTCCCAACTTCCATTTCCACTTCAGAATTGTTAATTAATGTCATCTAATTTCTCTATTCCCCTGATTCCCTTCACCGTAAAAAGATTAGTGAATAGTGAATCTAAGTAACTTTTTTCCGGCAGATTCAAAGTGAACAAACCTTCAAATTTAGAATTTTCAGTTGAAATATTTATTCTCTGTATATTTATTTGTCCGATTACTTTTGTTATGTCATGCAGCATCTGTGGCCTGTCGTCTGCTGTTATTCTAAGCTTTACGTCATACTTCGTATCAAGTTGAACCTGCTCAGGCACTATTTCGACAGGGTGTTCCCTGAAATATTGGTGAAGCTTTACTATTGCTTTGTGCGTTACCACATAATTCTGCCATTCGGGACTTGGAATCGTGTTTGGCGAGGTCAGTAATTCAATTTGGTCATTGTTGTTCAGTTCATAATCGAGATTCTTGATTTCACCGTTTACCTTTGCAGAAATACATTTGTTAGCAATTTCTTCGGACACGGCAAAAGCAAGGTCAATAGGACATGAACCTTTGGGAAGTATGTAAGAATCCCCGCCCTTGATATGAACGGCAATTTCATCAACATAAAGATTCATGCGAATCGAACCCCAGATTTTCTGAATTGCATCTTCATCATCTCCAACGATAATATCCTGCATCCATTGAACCCATTCGGCAACATCCTTCCTTTCAAGGTTCAATGGTTTCTTATGTCTCAGAGTCGCAAAATCGGCGGCAATGCCTTCGACTGCGATTTTATCCATTTCCTCAGTCCTGATAATCACTTCAACCAATTTCCTGTGTGGGCCGAAATGAGTTGAATGTAGCGCCCGGTAAAGATTGATTTTAGGCCTTGCTATGAAATCGTCGAGCGAGCTGACCGGGCCGAATACGTTTGCTATTATCCCATAGGTCCTGTAGCACTGGCTGTAATCATTCGTATTGAGTGTAATTACGATTGAGTAAAAATTATCAATGTCTTTAAGAGCTTTGCCTTCTTCAATCATTTTGTATATTTCATAGACGTGCTTATGTTCGATAGTAACGACATTGCTGATTCTGTTTTCATCTAACTTCCGAGTAATCAGTTTAAGGAAATTCCTGATGTAATCAACAAATTGTTTTCCTTTCAATTCAAGTGATTTCCTGATAATATCAAATGCATCAGGGTCAATGAAATAAAGCGAAAGGTCTTCGAGGTCACGCCGGATTTTAGTGAGTCCTAATCTCTGTGCAAAAGGTGTATAGAAATTCAGGGTTTCGTAGGCAATAGCTTTTCTTTTTTTTTCGCTGAGATGAGTGAGGGTTTTCATATTATCTAACCTGTCGGCAAGCTTGATGATGATAGCTCTCACATCTTCGACAAGTGCCAGGAATAGCTTGCTATAAGTAGCAGTCTTGTCCATCTGGCGTGTCTTTGTACCTTTGATTTTAGTCAACCCGTCAACGATGCGGGCAATCTCACTGCCGAATTTCTCTCTGATAAGCTCGGTTGTTACTTCTTCGACATCTTCAACAGTATCATGCAGCAATGATGCAACAGTAGCCTCTGTTTCCCTTATTCCGAAATCTTTGAGCAGCATCAATGCAACTTTCAGTGGATGAGTGTAATAAGGCTCGCCGGATTCCCTCGGAACATTTTTATGATTATCACAACAGAAGTAAAATGCACGTGTAATCAATTCAATATCAGGTTTTTCGATGTATTTGATGCAATTCGTAAGGAGTATGTTCAGGTCATCGTTCAAGTCCCTGCCGAAAGGCTGAGTATCTTCAAGCGGCAAGGAATATACCTTTTCAATCGGAATTTCTTCCGGCTTTATTTTCTTTTTGTCAGGCATAATCATTTCAAAATATGAGTTTCAATCCACTCCACAAATTTTAATATAAAATTAATTTGAACAGCCACTATCTTAAAGAGGCTGTGTGATAATTCGTTTGCAATATAAAATAAAAATAGTTATCAAACGAGCATAGCAGCAAAAATTAAAAAAGAGGAAGTGACGGCATTTATCCAATCAGAAGACCGAAGAGATATGACGTCGAGACAGGCATCAGGCATGTTTCTACGCGGATAAAACCCGATTTGTGCTTCTGAACCCGCGCCATTACTTGAAAGTAGCGGCTATTCATTAATAATTTTTCTATCTGCAAAAACATTGTTAATTTTGTATTCCGATTGGGCCCGTAGCTCAGTTGGGAGAGCGCTAGAATCGCACTCTAGAGGTCGTGAGTTCGACTCTCATCGGGTCCACAAACGACCGTAAAACATAATTGGCCCGTAGTGTAACTGGCAACACGTCTGACTCTGGATCAGAAGAGTTCAGGTTCGACCCCTGACGGGCCAGCATTGAAAAGCAGTGATTAATTACTGCTTTTTTTTTGCAAATTTTATAAATACGTAAATTTTGTTGTTTTAATAGCCAAATTTACGTAAATTTGGCTATTGATTTATCTAAATTAACGTAAATTTTATGATAGTTCAAAGAAATATAGCTAAAATAATATTAAAGAAGCTTGTTCCAAACAAGGTTATAGTCATTCTTGGTGCAAGGAGAACAGGAAAAACGGTCCTTTTACTGGAACTGCTAAAGAAGTTTAAAGAACCGCATATTCTCCTTAATGGAGAAGATATTATTACATACGAATTATTATCGAGAAAAAGTGTAGTTAATTATAAAAATTTACTGGGTGATGCCCGGCTTCTGATTATTGACGAAGCCCAAAAAATAAATGAAATCGGGAAAATATTAAAACTTATGGTTGATGGTATTCCGGGATTGAAAATCATTGTAACCGGTTCTTCTGCTTTTGACATTTCGGGTAAACTCGGCGAACCGATGACAGGTAGAAAATTTACTTATAACCTGTATACGTTTTCAGAAAGTGAACTACTTCAAATCGAAAATAAAATCGAAAAAAGGGAAAACCTTAGAGAACGGCTCGTATTCGGTAATTATCCGGAATTGACATTTATGAAAAACAGAGCCGACAAGGAACAATATATAAGGGAAATGATAAATTCATATCTCTTGAAAGATATTTTATCTTACGAAAATATAAGGTCTTCATCCAAATTAATTGAACTTCTAAAGTTACTTTCTTATCAGGTTGGCAATGAAGTCTCGCTGAATGAACTCAGCTTAAAATTATCTTTGAATAAGGGAACAGTTGAAAAGTATCTCGACCTGCTGACAAAAGTTTTTATTTTGCAAAAAATAACAGGATTTTCTCGTAATCTTAGAAAAGAAGTAAGTAAAAGCTCAAAGTGGTATTTCCTGGATAATGGCATCAGGAACGGTATTATAAATAATTTTGCTCAGCTCGGTCAAAGGGATGACATCGGTAAACTTTGGGAAAATTATATCATCAGCGAAAGAATCAAATACCAGAACGACAACCTGTATTACTACAACAATTACTTTTGGAGAACTTACGACAAACAGGAAATTGACTGGATTGAAGAGAAAGACGGAAAGCTTACTGCGATTGAATTCAAATGGAAAGAACAAAAAGTGAAGGTTCCGTCAGGGTGGCAGAAAAATTATCCGGATTCCGGCTTCCGGGTTATTCATTCAGATAATTATTTCGACTGGCTTCTGTAATATTGCTATTATTACGATTTACCTCAATTATTCACTATTAATTATTCACTATTCACTAACTTTATTTCCCGTTCCCATTACTTTTTTTCACACTTGCCACAGGTATAGCGAAAGCAAAAGTAGAGCCTTTGCCCAATGCACTTCTTACCCAGACTCTTCCATTGTGAGCCTCGACCAGCTTGCGGACTATCCATAAGCCTAAGCCGGATGACGGCTCGTTTGCAGTCGGTTTGGCGCTAAGCCTCGAGCCTCTCTGGAATGCTTTCTGAATATCAACCTCCGACAGTCCAAGCCCGTTATCGCTAATTTCGACGACAACATTATCTTCGGCATTGATTGATTTGATTCTGATTTCACCTCCGCTGTTCGAGAATTTTATCGCATTAGAAATAAGGTTATCAATTATTTCATCAACTTTCTGGTAGTCAAGCTCGATTTGAGGTATATCATTACCCAAGTCGAGGAGCATAGAAAGGTTCTTATTTTTTGAGGCAATTGTGTTTCTTCGGAATACATCGTTGATTATTTCATTTATGTCGTATTTTTCGAGATTGAGAGTTATAGCCGTTGATTCAAGAGAAAGAATGCGTGAAACCTCCTGCGACAGACTGACTATCTTGGTAGTTGTTTCAAATATGTCATCAATGATTTCCATTTGCTCTGTGGCAGTCAGGTCATAAGACCTGAGAAGTTCCACAAGGCTCTTAATCAGGGAAACAGGATTTTTTATGTCATGAATGATGATTGCAAAAAGTTCATCTTTCTGTTTTTGGAGCTCTTCGAGTTCCTTCTTGCCTTTCGTAAGCTTTTCAGCTTTTTCTTCGAGGTCCTTGTTTTGTTTGTTCAATTCATAGCTTCTGCTTTGCAGAATATTAATTTGTGCGCGTAAAGCCTCTACTTCGTCCTTGAGGCTCTGATTTTCCATGAAAATCTCATCATATGCGGGCTTTTCCGCCGCCGGTGTTGGAGTTGCCATAACTTCTTCCTTTATAATTATTTTTTCATTTAGTTCTTCTTCAGGTTCAAATAAAATATATGATTCTTCGGGTTTTCTTCTTTTTTTTCTGAATTTTATAATGATAATGATAAAACCGGTTAGAATTGGAACGACAATCAATGCGATGATGATATTTGATTTATTAATAACAAATTTAGAGGGGTCTTCTTTTTTTTCTTTTAAATATTTATTCTCTTTGTGCAATTTTTCAATTTCATTTCTCAACGAGTCTTCTTTATTATTAACGTTGAATTTCAAGTATGCGGGATAGGAAGTCCATCGCTGAGAGAATGCATAAATAGTCAATTCGTATTTTCCTTCAGGCAAGCCGTAATAAAAGGCAACCCTGGTTCGTGAGGAACGTATGTTAATATCGTTTTCATTCTGAAGTTTTACGTTGAACAGGAATGGTTTTGTCGTATCTTTTGCTTCACAATGAAAAATGAATGTTATTGTATCTTTTTGTGAAATAACAATATCTTTCCACTTCTCATTGCTTATCGTGTCATTGTCGATAATTAAATAATCTATTTTTGTTCTGAAATTTATATTATAAGTTTCACTTCCATAAAGCATGAGCACTAAAAGGATAAATATTGTCAGAAAGACAACATATCTCTTGTTATTTTGATTCAATATTTTATTAATAATTTTCATTAACATTTACTCGGCTTCAAACGCCTGCTTTCTCTTGATTTTTGCCTGATGACTGATTTTAAACTTTTTCTTTTTTACAATATCCCTCATTATTCTTAATATATCAAAAAAAGTTGAATAAGGATAATGAGGTATTTTTTTTTCATTACAATAAGCCGCAAGGTTTTTCTTAGCAAAAACTATGTCAGAATGTTCGGCTCCGCAATAATCCGAATAATCATCGCCGATATAAACAAGAACTGTATTATCATCTATGCTGTTTAACATAGAGTTTCTTTTGCATGAAGCACACATACATTCACATGATTCACTTGCATAAGGGTAAACAGGAACAGGAGGTGAGCCATTTTTGAAAACTAATTGATTGCAATATACTTCGAGCCAATCCAGTCCGAGTTTATTCAGTACAGGATTGATATATGTATCAAAACCATCGCTTAGAATTGAAACAGGTATGTTATTTTCCCTGCAAAATTCTGCAAAATCTTTGAAGTAAGAATCAACTTCTGACTGTCCGGCATATTGACTAATTAGTTCAGCATTTGTACCGGGATTAAGTTCGCGGCACACTGCCTGCCAGTAATCCTTTATATTTAACTTGCCTTCCCTTAGTTGGGAATGATATGGCTCGAACTTGCCAAAGACTTTGAATATTTCATCTCCAGTGTCTAATTTGGTTATTGTACCATCAAAATCAGAGAAAACGGCTAATTTAAGTTCTTTTGATTTATTCATAAGCAAATAGTTCCGTTCCTAAAATTATATTGTTATTATATTCGGTAAATATAACAAGAAATTGACATATAAATTAAAACTATGTGAAAATTAACAACCCCCCAAACACCTTTGATAAGCGGGAATTTTAATTCGGTTAATGAAATAAAGTGAAAATCTTTATATTTTTGCAATTGAAGGTTTTATGGAGAAAAATATTTGAACGAGCTTGTAAAGCGAATAATCGTTGCTTTTGTGGGAATACCTCTGGCACTTTTGATAATGTACCTTGGCGGATACCCTTTTCTAATTACGGTAGCCGTTATCAGTTCAATAGCTTTGTGGGAGTTTTATAAAATAGCCGAGAAGAAACACGCATACCCGAATAAAATTCCCGGAATCGTTGCCGGATTAGTTTTATTGTCCCTTTTTTATGTTAGAAATAACATTTCTGATTTTGTCTGGCTTCTTATTTTTCTTGCTTTATTCGCAATAATAATTTTTACACTTGAATTATTCAGGAATAAACCTAACGGATTTCTTAATGTATCAGCCACAATTACAGGTGTCATTTACATATCGGCCTCTTTCTGCTGTTTGATTGGATTGAGAGAATTTTACAGATTATTTGACTCGCCAATCTTTGTTAATGATGTGACGGGAACTAATCAGAATATGGTGTTGTCTTCACTAACAAAGAGTATAAATGGTGGCTGGCTTGTAGCAAATATTTTTATTTCTGTGTGGGTGAGTGATTCTACCGCATATTTTATAGGAGTAAAGTTCGGGAAAAATAAATTATTTCCGAGAATCAGCCCGAAGAAAAGCTGGGAAGGTGCAGTTGCAGGTTTTATCGGGGCAATCATAGGTTTTGCAGGAGCATCTGCATTACTTATTCCAAAGTTTCCAATGATTCACACAATCATAATAGGAGCTATCATTGGAATAATCGGACAAGTGGGTGATTTGGCAGAATCCCTATTGAAAAGAGATGTGGGAATTAAGGATAGTTCTGCAATATTACCGGGTCATGGTGGAGTGCTCGACAGGTTCGACAGCATATTGTTCGTTGCTCCTGCTGTGTATTTATATTTATTATTGTTCCTTTTTTTGAGTTGAAATCAAATTAAATTTTTATAAATTGATTTTATTGTGAAGAAAATTTGATAAAAAAAATAAATTTCGATTATTCAGGAGGTTCTATGCAAAAAACATTTACATCATTTATTAAACTAATCTTATTAGTTTTTTTACTATCGGTATTTTCTAACTCAAATATTTATTCATTGGATTCTAAGGATTTTGTTGTTTTTCTCACAGCAGATGTAACTAAAACTCCAATACCAAGTATTAAAATAAACTGGAAAACCAATGGCTATGCAAAAAGATTCGATATTTACCGTAAAGTGAAAGAATCAACCTACTGGGGAAATTCAATAGCTCAACTCGACAGTACGGCTACATCATTTACGGACACTAATGTTACTGTTGGGAATGCGTATGAATACCAGGTTCTTGCTTATTCACTATTACCTGTACAAAGTGATACTCTTAAATATTTCGCATCTGGGTATATTTATTCAGGTATTGAGGTTAAGCAAAAGGATTCTTATGGAACAGTACTTCTTCTCGTTGAAGAAAATCTTAGATTTTGGTTTCCTGACAAAATCACAAGACTTCAGGAGGACCTTATTGCCGAAGGCTGGAATGTTATAAAGAAAGAAGTTAAAAGGGGTGATTCAAGTTATACCGGCAGCCCGGTTGAAGTAAGAAATATAATAAAACAAGAGTATGCAAAGGATAACAACATAAATACTCTTTTCATACTTGGCAGAGTTCCGGTTCCTTATAGCGGCAATCTCAATCCTGACGGACATCCCGACCATCAGGGAGCCTGGCCCGCAGATGTTTACTATGGTGTGTTTGATGATTCTTATTGGACTGACTTGTCTATTAATACTGATTATAACGGGACAAAACCGACAAGGAAAGAAAACGAAAATAAACCGGGGGATGGTAAATTTGACCAAACTTATTTAAGAGCAGGAGATGTTATTTTAGGAATCGGAAGGGTTGACTTTTACAATATGCCTGCATTTGCTAAGAATGAATATGACCTTCTCGAAGCTTATTTAGATAAAGACCATGAATTTAGGACAGGAAATATGCCTGTTGTTATGAGGGGGCTTGTTGATATTAATTTTCAACCTTCATATTCACCTACTAATGAAGGTGGACTCGAGATGGGTTTTGGGGCAAGCGGATGGAGAAACTTTGCTCCATTTTTCGGCAAAGACAGTATAAAAAATGTTGACTGGTTTACTACTTTGAAAAATGAAACGTATCTCTGGGCTTATGGCTGTGGTGGAGGTTCTTATCAAAGTGCCGGAGGAATCGGAAATACATCTCAGTTTGCAGACACAAATCAAAAGGATGCAATTTTTACAATGCTCTTCGGTTCATATTTTGGGGATTGGGACTCAAAGAATAACTTTCTTAGGGCAGGACTCTGCAGTAGTCCTTCTATTCTAACTTGTGCATGGGCCGGCAGGCCCCAATGGTATTTACATCATATGGCTCTCGGTGAACCAATCGGTTATTCAACAAAACTTTCACAAAATAATGGGTCAACTTATGTACCAAATATTTGCTATACTCCCTTATATCAAAATGGTGTTGCATATACGTACGGTAATCTTATGGTTCATACTGCACTGATGGGTGACCCGACTTTAAGAATGAATATGGGAACCGAAGCATTTGCTGAAGCTATACCTACTCCAAAGAATCTATCTGTTATTCAGCCTGCCGGTGAACACATCGAGATTAGTTGGGAAAAACCGGATAATCAGGGTGGGTATTTCTATAATGTTTATCTCTCGACAAGTGAAAATGGGCCATTCACAAAAATAAATGAAGATTTATTGCCTGACACAATCTTTACAGACCCTGAAATTCGTGATGGTATTGTATATTATATGGTCAGAGCTTTCAAGGTTCAGAATACGATGAGCGGCTCATTTTATAATTCGGGCAGAGGGATAATGAAGAGCATTCAGGCGACTGATGTTGATGAACTGATAAAGATTCAACATTCATTAGCACTCACTCCAAATCCTGCAACGACCAATTTAGATATTGTGCTTTCGCTTGAAAAAGATGCAATTGTGTCTCTTGACATTTATGATATTAACGGTAACAGGGTTGTGAATTTATGTTCCCAATATTTAGCTGGAGGCACTCACAGCTTCGCATGGAACCTGTTGAATAGCAGGTATCAGAAAGTAAGTCCCGGAGTGTATTTTGTGAAGCTGACCGGTATTGGAATATCTGATGCAGTGAAGTTGATTGTAATGCCGTAGAAGTGATAATTATTGTATTGACTAAGGTCAAGTAATACATATAGTGAACCGCCCCATTCGAAAGAATGGGGTTAATCTGAACGGGAAATTTATGGAATCTAAACTTCATTTCTGGCTGTTTGAATCAGCAGACCCTTCGATCAGGTATGCTTCCATGCTCAATCTGATGGATGCCGATGAAAATTCTTTGATAGCTAAAGAATCGAGGAAAAAAATAATGACTTCAACCCTTGTTCAAAAAATTCTATCATCCCAAAATGATGATGGATACTGGGGAAAAAAGGAAGATTTTTACTTGCGTTCAAAGTATAAAGGCACTGTTTGGAATATGATTTTACTTTCGGAATTATATGCTGACGGTAATGATAGCAGAATAAAAAAAATGTGTGAATTTGTGCTGAATTATTCACAAAATAATGAGTCGGGGGGATTTGCTTACAAACCGGGTCCCGATGGTAACGGTTACGATAAATATGTGATACCATGCCTGACCGGTAACATGCTTGCAGCTCTGATTCGCTTCGGCTATATGAATGATGAAAGAGTAAAAAAAGGCATTGACTGGATAATAAAATATCAAAGGTTTGACGACGGAGAATCTGAACCGCAAAAGGATTACCCATATTGCAAGCTCGAAAAATGCTGGGGAAGTCATACCTGCTTTCTTGGTGTTGTAAAGAATTTAAATGTTCTCACCGAAATTCCTGAGAATCAGAGAAATGCTGATATAAAAGAGATGATAAGCCAAAGTGTTGAATTTATTTTAAAACACCATATTTATAAGAGAAGTCACAACCTCGATGAGATTTCCAATCTCAAGTGGACTGAGCTTGGATTTCCATTAATGTGGGATACAGATATTCTCGAGGTTCTGACAATTCTCGATAAGCTTGGAATAAGGGATGAGAGAATGAATTCTGCTATTGATTTAATAGTTACAAAAATGAAAAAAGACGGGACATGGATTATGGAAAAAAGTTTTAACGGCAAGATGCTTGTAAGAATTGAGCAGGTTGGCAAGCCAAGCCAGTGGATTACATTGAAGGCATTGGCTTTGCTAAAAAACCTGAATATTTTTTACCCGAATTATCATTAGCAAATTTTAATAAAAATGTACAATTTCCCGAATCGTACAATTCCGGGTATTGCTGATTTATTATACATTATTTGTCATTCTGAACGAAGTGTAGCGTAGTGAGGAATCTAATTCTTTGATTACACTCACTTTAGATTCTTCGCTTCGCTCAGAATGACAAGGATTTAATTGATTTATATTTTGACTTTTGTTATCGTTTTGGTATAATATGTGTGCTGGTGCGATATCCAAGAGATTCTTCTCTTCGTTCAGATTTGATTTATAACATAAAAGAATGACATCTATACCAAATCAGCAATGCCCAATTCTGATTTGTGGTTTGTTCAAAATTGAATGTCGAATTGTGTGGTAATTTTAATATTTGTTTCCTCCCCGTCAATTACTTTAACAGGAAAACCCGCAAATTCTACCAGTGCGGCGTCGTCAGTTGCATAAAAATTTTCTTCCATAGCTTTCTTATAAGCTGAAAAAATAATACCTTTCTTAAATCCCTGTGGTGTTTGAACAGCACAAAGAACAGAGCGGTCTAATGTTTTCTGTACCATGCCGTTTTCATCAATCTGCTTTATTGTTTCTTTTGGTTTAAGAGCGGGAATAACTGCACCAAACTCATTAGATAGCAGGATTATTTTTCTGACAAGTTCAGGAGAGACAAAGGGCCTGACAGCATCATGAATTAATATTATATCATATACATTAGTTCCCAAAGTAATGAGGGCGTTGAAAACCGAATCCTGACGCTCCATACCGCCGGCAATAATTTTATTGACTTTATTCAAACCGTGAATAGAAATCATTTCATTAGTGTAGTCCTCCCACGAGGGTGTGATTGCAACAATAACAGAAGTAACCTCATTAATTCTTTCAAAAAGTTTGAGAGTATGTATGAGAATGGGAATACTTTCGTATTCGCTGAATTGCTTAGGCATTGAGCCTCCGAAGCGGGTTCCGATTCCTGCCGCAGGAATGATTGCTGCACATTTCATAATTATTTGTATTTGTACCTTTCTGAAACAGTTGGTGGCGAAGCCAACCGGTAATCACCAAATCCGGTATTATCAGCAAAAACAAATTGCCTGTTATTCAAATATGTCCATCTTTCATATTTTCTGCCTATTGTTCCCGGAACTGAACGTTCAATCTGAAAAGGTTTTCCATAAACTATATATACCCAGCCCATATCAGTCAGCCAGCCTTCGTTATACGACTTGAATTCTTTGTTTGCATAATCAATTCTTGTATAATATTCTTCGAAGGCTTCATTCCTTTCGGTATTTGGTGTCGGGTCTTGCTTATCCCAAAATTCCCTGAATCTTTTTTGCTTTTCATCTTGTGTCGGTGCGGCTTCAATGAATTCAATCTCACTCGGCTGTGCAACATATCTAAGCTGCTTGACGGCTTTATTTAAATCTGAAATGTTGAAGCCAAACATAGTTCTAAAGAATCCTAAAGACCTCTCGGCGGCGGCAAGATAATATTCTGTTTTAACAAGAGTATCATTCACGGGTTTTAATGCTATAATTCTGAGATTGTAAGTACCCTGGCTTATAGATTCCCTGTAAGGTATTTTGAGATAAAGCTGTGTCTTACTCTTTCCGATATATTTTCTTATTTTTTTTGAATTAATCAGGATTTTGCCATCTTTATCAATGATTTGATAAACGAAATCAGCAGAGTCGCTGCCGGTATTGTTATATGATTCAAAAAAAGCAAAAAAACCATTTTTCAAATCACCGACATTGTCGGATATAAATGGAGTGATTGTGTATTTGCCATCATGCTCCTCGATAGATGATAGAATCATTATTCCGCTTATTGAAAAGGGATATTCGGCAAAATTCAGAACAGTAACAGTTCTGGATTTTTCATAAGTATCATTTACGTAATTATCAATCAAAACAACTTTGATTTCATAGTTGCCTTTGGCAAGTGACAATATTGTTTGAGTAAAATCAAATCCTCCGGTACCTCCCTGTGCAGAAAAGTAATCCTTCACTTTAAGAATTCTATGGATTCTTTTTTCTTCTTCGATACTTTTTGTGCTGTCTATCACTTTTATCACAAGGTCATATTGTGCCAAATAATTTTCACCGGATTTCATAAAGTTGATGGATTGATAAGGTACGACAACATAGACGTCAACTCTTGAAGCAGTATCACTTTCTCCTTTGAAACATATCACATCAAGATGGAAAGGGATTTCAACATTAGACGATTTAATATCCTGTGTATAGGCTAAAAATGAGAAAGCTATATACAATGCAAGACAGGTAAAAGTTAATCTTCTATTTAATTTCATATAATATTCTTTACTAAATTTATTATTTTCATTTCTCAAAATAACGAATTGATGTGAATTTTGATATAATTTCAATAATATTAATTCAATAATTCAATTTTTTTTTTCAATACTAAGTCAATAAATTATTAAATTTAAAATTCTGAAAAATGAGAATGTTGAACAATTATAAAATAAATTTATGATAACAAGAAAAAGAAATTTGACTTTGATGTTCATCTTAACAGCATTAATTGGAATAACCTGTCATGCGGATGGAAAAGGTAAAAGGCCGCTTACATTTACTGATGTGATGAAATTCAAGTCAATCACATCAACTGTTATTTCTGATGATGGCAGATTCGTAGCTTATACGTCAACACCCGACCGGGGTGACCCAAACATAACGGTTCAGTCAATAGCCTCCGATTCAATTCAGTTTATTATCCAAAGAGCAGAAAAACCTGTTATTTCTTCAAACAGCGACTGGGTTATTTATTCGATTCCACCTAAAGCATGGGAGTTGGAGAATGCTGATAAAGACAAACCAAAAAAGGGCCTGGGAATATTAAATACCGGTACCGGAAAAATTGTAAAAATTGACAATATTGAAAAATTTTTATTATCAAATGACGGGAAATGGCTTGCATACAAGTATTTTGATATGAATCCTATGAAACCGGAACAATCCCAAAATAAAATATTGGGTACTGATTTAATACTGAGGCAATTGCAATCCGGCTCAGAGCTTACTTTTCCCGGTGTTACCGAATTTGAATTTGACAGCTTGTCGAAAAATCTCGGTTATATTGTTAATGCAGAACCACCAAATAAGAATGGTGTATTTGCGATTGATTTAACCGGGGGATATTTACTTCCACAAAAGGTTACTACTCTTGACAGCGGGATGTTTTCAAATATTAAATGGTCGAGCAAGCATAGCAATCTTGCATATATTTCTGCTGTTAGGAAGAAAGATGGCGAACCGGATTCCGGTTCAATTAATGTTTGGAATCCTTATTCAAAAACCAATTCTGTAATTATAAGTTCAGATAGTCTTTCAAAAGAATGGTTCATTCCTTTTAAGAATAATTTGCGCTGGACAAAAGACAATGGCAGGTTGTTTTTTGGTTTGAGACAAACAAAAGATTCTGCATTTAAGAAAAATGAAGTGAAATTTAATGATTCGACATTTTTCAATGTTGATACGATTTTGAAAAAAACCGAATTAGACATATGGCATTGGAATGACCCCAGAATAAAGACAAATCAAAAAAAGTGGTATGAAAATAACAAGGACAGAACATATCTTGCAGTTTATCATTTTGATAATAAAACCTATATCCCGTTAGCAGATGAAAATATACCTGATGTCGAATTTGCCGAGAATCCGTTTTATACGATTGGCTATAACGATAAACCATACCTTGTTGAATCAACATGGGAAGGTGACGTTCCTTCCGACCTTTATTCAATAAATTTAAGGACAGGAGACAGGAAAAAGCTTATTCCCAAACTTCATGAAAGTGCTTATATTTCTCCAACCGGCAGATATGTTCTCTATTTTAATGAAAAGACATGGTTCCTCTACGATAACAATCTCGACACGCTTGTAAATTTGACAGGTGAATTAAAATTTAATTTTTATGATGATGAATATGACCAACCATCAGAAGCACCCAGTTATGGAATTGCAGGATGGATGGAGAATGATGATGCCGTATTGATTTATGACAAATATGATATTTGGCGGTTTTTTACGATATTGGGATACAGCTATATCAATCAAACAGCCGCTGACGGCAGGTTTAATGAACTGAAATTCAGGGTTGTGAATTTTGAACCAGACAGAGAATTTTATAAAAAAACTGATGTGCTTTGGGTGCAGGGTTTCCACCAAAAGCAAAAATACCAAGGGTTATACCGTGTTACTTTTGATATGCTTGGCCTTGAAAAGCTTGCACAGGAGGACTGTAAATTAACATACATAGCCAAAGCGAAAAATTCACCCAACTTGATTTTTTCTAAACAAAAATATGATTTGTTCCCTGATTTATGGGCAACGGATTCACTATTTGTTGAAACAAAAAAAATCAGCGATGTCAATCCACAGATGAGAGACTTTCTATGGGGTAAGGCGGAGCTTATTGACTGGGTAAGCGGCTATGGCGATACCTTACAGGGATACTACATCAAACCGGAGGACTTTGCAGATGGAAAGAAGTATCCTGTCGTTGTTTATTATTATGAGAGATTGTCAAATGACTTCTATACATTCTACCCTGTCCGCAACAACCACAGGCCCTGCTATCCCCTATATTCCGGTGACGACTATGTGATTTTTGTTGCTGATATAAAATATAAAACAGGAAGTCCGGGTTATGATGCATTTAACTGTGTTGTGCCGGGAGTGAGAAAATTGATTGATATGGGAATTGCCGATTCGACTGCAATCGGTTTGCAGGGACATTCTTGGGGAGGTTACCAGACAGCATTTCTTATTACTCAATCAAATCTTTTCGCCGCAGCTGCCGCCGGTGCACCTGTTGGCAATATGACGAGTGCTTATAGCGGTATCCGTCTTGAGTCCGGACTTGCGAGGCAGTTCCAATACGAACATCAGCAAAGCCGTATAGGGGGAAACCTCTGGGATTCACTCGATGCTTACATAAGAAATTCACCTGTGTTCCAGGCACAGAAAATTCAAACACCATTGTTAATTGAGTTCGGTGATATTGACAATGCGGTTCCCTGGCAGCAGGGAGTAGAGCTTTACCTTGCTATGAGACGTTTGAGCAAGAACTGCATTTTCCTTCAATACAGGAACGAGCCTCATATCCTGCAGAAGTATCAGAACAAGCTCGATTATGCAATCAGGATGAAAGAATTTTTCGATACTTATCTAAAGAAAAAGCCGGCTCCGGATTGGATAATCAAGGGAATCGAGTATAAAGGAAATTGAGGAATATAAATCTTTATTCGATTTAAATTATTTTTAATTACTTTTGCTAAGGATAAGTTAACTAAGGAACAAAATGAGTTCAAGAGAAGAATTAATTTTATTATATCTTAATAAAATTAAATCTGCAAATAAAGAATCAATTAAAAAGGAACACTTCAAAGACCTCCTTAACAGATTATATTCTGATAATTATGACATACTTAAAATCGTTGATAAAATAAGTACAGGTGCAGAAACAACAATTTTAAACATACCGAGAAAAGACAAATATCATCGTGGGAGTGCAGATACATTATATAATAAAATTATCATTGAATTTGAAAATGATTTAAAAACTTCATTAAATCATGCAAAAGAGCAATTATCAGGTTATTTATTAGGAAAATTTAATTCAGGTGAAGGTTATAATTTTACATTAATTGCATCAGATTTCATTAATTGGAAAATCTATTCTCCCGACATAACTTGTCTTGAAAAACTTGACAGCATAAAAGAAGATGAACTTATTCTGAATGAAATCAAAAGTGTTTCTTTTACATTGAACGGTGATAATACAGATGATTTTTACTTTTGGCTTGACAGGTTTTTATTTAAAACCGAAAGAGTAAAAGCAACACTTAAGGGTGTTGAAGAAGCATTCGGACATCAAAGTAATGTTTTTATTGAATGTTTCCGGGAATTAAAAAAATGGTATAATGATGCAAAAAAGTTCGGAGAAGTTCAGGTTGCTTATGATGAATGGTCAAAGTTTTTAAGCATTGCTTATGGTTCTTATGAAGCAACCGATGAGAATTTTATGATTCACACATACCTGAGTGTTTTCTCTAAAATGCTTGCTTATTCTATAATAACAAATGATGAGTTGATTAATGATGATGAAATGAAAGACATCATCAGCGGTGAAATATTTAATAATAAGAATATTAACAATTTTGTCGAAAATGATTTCTTTTATTGGGTAAAAAACGAACGTATTTTTAAGCATTTAAAAAAAGTATTCCGAATAATCGCACAGGAAATCTCTGCTTTTGATTTTAAAAATGTAGATGAAGACGTGATGAAGGGGGTTTACCAGGAATTAATTGATTTGGACACAAGGCACGCATTAGGTGAATATTATACACCTGACTGGCTTTGCGAAAGAATCGTCAATGAATTTAATTTTAAAAATGATGCTCAAATTCTTGACCCTGCATGCGGAAGCGGTTCATTTCTGAGAGCGGCAATCCACAGGATGAAACATTTACATCCCGTTAAGCCGATTGATGAATTATGCAATCAGATTTATGGTATAGACATTCATCCTTTATCAGTACAAATATCAAAAACGACTGTCCTGATTGCGCTTGGTGAGGAGTTATTAAAAAATAAAAATCCGATTCACTTAAATATTATTTTGGCAAATACTCTTCTTGCGCCTGATGGAGTGAAAGACCTGTTCGGCGGGCAATTCAGCTTAACTATTGATAATGAACAATATAAACTGAATACTCAAATACTTGATGATGTAAGGTTATTTGATGAGGCATTAGATATTTGTGAAAAGGTTGCTGAACAAACACATGGCAGTAAACAGGAAACAAAAGAATCTTTTGAAAAAACATTAAAGAAAATTTACATAAATGGGGGACTTACCCACCAAGTCATAGATAGCTATTATAAAATATACCTTGCTTTAAAAAAAGTAAAAGAATCAGGTAGAAACAGTATTTGGAAATTTATTATTCAAAACCTGTACAAACCATACTTCTTAGCCGGTAAATTTGATTATGTAATCGGGAATCCTCCTTGGTTTACTTACAGTTCTATTAAAAATGAGGAATATCAGAATATTTTAAAACAGATTGCTGAAAAATATCGAGTAAAACCTGATAAAGTTGCAAACTTCCCTCATTTAGAAATAGCTGTTATATTTTTTGCTTATTGTTGTAGCTATTTTTTAAAAGATAATTGCAAACTCGCTTTTGTTTTACCACGCAGCATCTTTAGTGCTGACCACCATGATAACACGCGTTCCGGAAAAGCATCAGGTTTCCGATTAACTCAAATCTGGGATTTGAAAGATGTTTCGCCTTTGTTTAATGTGCCAAGCTGTGTTATGATAGTTGAAAAAGGCAACAACAATAAAAAACTTCCTGTAACCGGTTTGGATGGAGTTGTTTTTAACGGGAGATTAAAAACTCACAATTGCCATCTTCCGGAAGCATTGAATCACATCAGTGAAACAGAAGTAAAATGGTACTTTGTACAGCAAGGTACAGCAACAGCATTTTCTATGAGTAAGAAAAAGATTCAAAACAGGATAAATCCTTATAGAAGTAAATTCAAACAGGGTGCTACAATAGTACCTCGAACATTTTATTTTGTCGAGCTTGCACAGATAACTCCACCTGATTTGGTTGACCGTATTGTTTATTTAAAGACAGCGGAATCAATAAAATCTGATACAAAAGAGCCATGGAAAAAATATACTTTTAAAGGCAGGATGGAAAGCCGATTCCTATTTAGAACTGCCCTTTCAAAAAGTATTCTTCCTTTTTCACTGTATAAACCTGACATGGTTGTACTTCCAATAATTATCGAAGAAGAACAGAAAAATTATAAAAAAATAAAACTTTGTTCCTCAGAAGAAATTCGACATGAAGGATGTCTTGAAGCTTCAGGTTGGTTTTTAAAAGCAGAAAGATATTGGGAGCTATTGAGAACAGAAAAATCCCAAAAAATGTTACTGACTGATCGGCTGGATTATCATAAAGGTTTAACTGTCCAGAATATAAATGCTCCTTATTTAGTATTATATAATTCGTCTGCCAAGGATGCTAATGCTGTAGTGGTTAAAAGGAAGGATATTGACCTTGAATTAATAGTAGAAAGTATATCTTATGTGTATTTCACAAGAAATTTAAAAGAAGCTTTTTATTTAACCTCGATATTTAACTCATCAGTACTTAATGAAATGATAAAAGATTTTCAAGCAAGAGGTTTGTTTGGTCCAAGACATGTTCATAAAAAAATCCTCGATATTTATTTTCCTGAATTTGATAATACAAATAAAAAACATTTAAGATTAGCTGAACTCGGGGAAAAAGCTCATAAAAAAACTGATAAATATATAAAAGATAATCCACCCAAACAGGAATTAACAACCTTTCATCTTGGCAGATTCAGATTATCAATTAAGAATCATCTCAAATCCGAATTAGATGAGATTGATAAAATAGTTCAATTTTTAATAAAATAGTTTTCGGTATAAATCATATTATCCCAAAATATTCATTAGAAACTATGAAATACCTATGGACTAAGAACAGGCTTGTCATTCTGAGGAGTGAAACGACGAAGAATCTCTTACAAAAATGAGATGCTTCGACTTCGCTCAGCATGACAGTTACAAACTATTATTAATTTCCTAATGAATAATTTGGGATTATCTCTTCTTCAGCCTTCCTAACCAGAAGATGTATCCTGTTATGCAGGTTCACCTGGCTGTTGCCTGCATCAATGTCGAGAAATTGAAGATTCAGGCCGGGATGTAAATTCTTAATTGATTTTTCAACCCCGCGTGCAACGATATGATTTGCTAAACATCCGAATGGCTGCATACAAAGTATATTATTGATTCCTTTTTCTGCAAATGTTAAAATTTCTCCTGAAATCATCCACCCTTCACCGAAATAATGATTCGACATACTCATTATCTTTTCTGCTTTCTTTGCAATTTGCCTTACAGGGTGTCTTGCTGAAAAGAATTTAAAATTCTTCATAACATTGTCAAACTGTTTGCATCTATAGTCAAAGTATTTTTCAAGTGGTATTGCAAGTTTTCTTGAAATAGTTTTTTTCTCAATTTTAAGTGTATGCTTATAATTGACATTTATGAGCCATTGAACAAACATATTAATCAGTGGAGGAAATATTACTTCAATCCCTTTCTTAGTAAGTTCTTCTGCAATTCTATGATTGCCCATCGGATTGTACTTGACATATACTTCACCGACAACACCGATTTTTGGTACTTTGATTCTTTCAATTTCAGTGTTATTGAATTCACTGACTGCAACTGATAAATGTTTCAGAATACTTTTTAAATCATTTTTTTCAATAAAGGGAGTAATTGTTGAATTATATTTTTCCGCTATTTTCCATGCATCACCCTTGTTTTTTTCTCTGGGAGCTATAGCATGATACATCTGCGAAATCGCATCACCAAATAAAATACTTGTAATCCCGAGCACAGTAAGTTTTTTCTTACTTAATTTAAAACCGGGTTGATCATTTAGTTTATTTGCAAGTGTAATTCCAACGACAGGTACATCGGCGAAACCATTCTTAACGAGTGCTTTCTTAATTAATGAAAGATAATTTGAGGCTCTGCACTGTCCGCCTGTTTGCGTTATTCCGACTGCTAATTCATTTGTGTCATACTTCCCTGATTTCAAGGCTTTTAAAATATCGCCTATAACAAGAGTTGCCGGATAGCATATCTCATTATTCACGTATTTTAACCCAAGCTCCACTGAATCATGGTCTGAAGGCGGGAGAATTTCTGCTTTATAGCCCATAGCAGCAAATGGACCCGTAAGATAAGCAGAATGAAAAGGTGAGAAATAGGGAATAAGAATTTTTCGCTTATTATCTTCTACTAAAAAAGGCTTTGTTGTTTTTCTTTTTATTTCAATTCCTTTCCTGTTACCATTAAATCCTCTAAGCTTCATTGATTCCACAAGCGAGCGTAGTCTTAATTTCATTGAACCCGTGCTTGTTAGTTCATCAATTCTGATGAGAGTGAAATTCTTTCCGTAAGATTCAATTATTTCTTTAGTCTCGTCAATTGCAATAGTATCGGGTCCGCATCCGAAATTATTCAGTTGAACATACTCGACATCTTTCTGTTTGCCTGCCCATTTTGCAATTCTGTATATTCGGTTTGAATACGCCCATTGGGACAGCACACTTAAATCATCCAATTTTTGATTTTCATCGAGAGGAATAGAATCTTCAGTCAAAACATCATATCCTAAATCACAAATCATTTCAGGTATATTATGATTAATAAGCTTATCAATCTGATAGGGCCTGCCGGAAAGGAGTATCAATCCCCGTTTTTCAGTTCGTGCATTCCCGATTATTTCTTTGCCCTTAATAATTAATTGATTTTTAAAATTCTCGTATTCCATTAATGCCAGACTGAAAGCCTTTTTGAATGTTCTTTTTTTAACATTAAACTGTTTCAGGTAATTGAAACATGCATCTTCAAGAAGTCCGGCATTTTTAAAATTAATATTCGGTGCATCGAATTTAACATTATGCTTTTTCTCAGGTTCTACTGAACTTCTGATTACATCAGGGTAACCGCTTATGACCGGACAATTGTAGCAGTTGGATGTTTCGGGAAATTCATTTTTTTCGAATGTAACTATGGGGTAAAATATTCGGTCAATACCGGAATTTATGAGATTGATAATATGTCCGTGAACAATCTTGGCGGGATAGCAAATATTATCCGACATAATTGTTCCACTACCCAAATCACTCATTTCATTTGATGATTTATCCGATAGTTTAATTTCAATTCCACATTCAACAAACAGTTTTGCCCAAAAAGGAAAATTTTCAAAAAAGTTGAGAACACGTGGTATTCCTAATTTTATTATTGGTTCCGATTCGGGTTTTAATTTTCGGTTGAATAGTAATTCAAACTTGTAATCAGGCATATTAAAACCATTTTCTTTTTTTCTGCCTGTATTCGTATATATCTTCTCACAACGGTTACCTGTGTTATAAACATTACCATTATCGAATTTCAGTTTACTTACTGTGCAGGTATTATCGCATCCCTTGCAGTGAATGAATTTTACATTATAATTACCGGGTGTATCAAGATGAGCAAAAATTCTGAAAGAACCGATGAGATTTTCACCTGATTGAAATTTATCGAGAGCCGTTAATGCCGCACCATAAGCCCCCATCAGTTCCGAGATGTCGGGATTGACAACTTTTCTTCCAAGCACATTCTCAAATGCCTTCAGCACAGCGATATTTTTAAATGTGCCTCCCTGAACGATAATATTTTCGCCAAGAACAGAATTATCAAAAATTTTCAGGACTTTATGCAGGCAATTGTTAATCACAGAATAAGCCAAACCTGCAGATATATCTTCGGCAGAAGCTCCCTCCCTGAATGACTGCTTCACTTTGGAATTCATAAAGACGGTACATCTTGAGCCAAGGTCGCAGGGCTTGGAAGAATTAACTGCAATATCTGCAAATTTGTCAACTGTATAGTTCAGTGAATTTGCAAATGTCTCGATGAATGAACCGCAGCCGGATGAACATGCTTCATTGACTTCAATGTTGCTTATTATCCCATCCTTGACAAAGATTGCTTTCATATCTTGTCCACCGATGTCAAGTATGAATGAAACATTTTCGTTGAATACTTTTGCGGCTCTGTAATGTGAAAGAGTTTCGACTATGCCGAAATCAAGGGCATAAGCGGCTTTTATAAGTTCCTCGCCATATCCTGTAACGGCACTTGATGTAATTTTAATATCCAATTCATTTTTTTCAATTATTTTTTTCAGATTATTCATGCCTTCCCTAACAGTTCCAATCGGGTCGGCATTATTATTTTTATAGAAGTGATAGGCAATTTGTCCAAGTTCGTCAATTAATACAATCTTTGTTGTTGTAGAGCCAGAGTCTATTCCGAGAAAAGTATTTTTCCCGTTCAGTTCTTTAATAGAAATCCTTTTTGCTCTTGCAGATGATTTGATTTGCTTCCATTTGAAAAGCTCTACAGTGCTTGAAAACAAAGGCTGAATGCCATTGAGATATGTTCTCTTTGTTTTCTTGTCTTCGGTTAATTTATTGATTAGAGAATCCAAATTGCTGACATATCGGTCGGAAATATTTGCCAGAGCCGTTCCTGACGCGGCGAGAAGTTCAGGATTCCGCATTTGAATAATTTGATTTTCATCAAATCCAAACAATCTGCTTACGGTTTTTCTAAGTTCAGTTAGAAATGTTAGTGGTCCACCAGATAGAATAATCTTGGGATAAAAATCAGAACCATGAAGAAGAGAATTCTTGATTTGAATGGCAATCGCATGGAAAACAGAGGCGGCAATATCCTCTTTAGGTATTTCCCTGCTCAATAGGTTTTGTACATCTGTTTTAGCGAACACTCCACAACGGGAAGCAATAGGATGTATTTCCTTATACCCTTTTGCAAGTTCATTTAATTTTTCAAGAGAGATATTAAGCAGCGAAGCCATTTGGTCAATGAAAGCTCCGGTTCCTCCTGCGCAACTGCTGTTCATTCGGATGTCATGCCCAGACTTTTCATTGAAGAAAATGATTTTTGAGTCTTCGCCTCCAATGTCAATCAATGTCCTGGATTCAGGATAAAATCTTGAGGTATATTCAGCTGATGCAATAAGTTCCTGAACAAAAGTAATACCGAGTTTTTCGGATAAACCCATACCTGCACTACCGGTAATGGCTATGCTCAATTCCTGATTTCCTATTTCACTTTTTGTATCTTTTAGAATATCAAGTAATGTCCCTTTGATATTACCATAATGTCTTCGGTAATCAGAAAATACTGTATTGTTTTTATTATCGAGGACAACTACCTTTGAGGTAGTTGAACCAATATCTATACCGGTTAATAATTTTTCAATCATTCAATCACCGAAAATAACGATGGAATCAAGTCCGATTATTTACAAAGTTCTTTAAAGAATAAATAATTCAGCATTTCCGAATTTCGGGGCTATTAAATTAATACATTTTTTGATAAATAAGCCGAAAATTTAATTATATAAAAAAAACTTCTGAATAATTCACTATTTTCTGTCATTCCGGGCGCAGCGAAGAATCTAATTCCTTCAAAATCAAAGCAAGAAGATTCTTCACTTCGTTCAGAATTACAATTTTTCAGAAGTTTCATAAACCCAAAATATTCATTAGAAACTATGAAATACCTAAGGACTAAGAACAGGCTTGTCATTCTGAGGAGTGAAACGACGAAGAATCTCTTACACGAATGAGATGCTTCGACTTCGCTAAGCATGAAACTTACAAACTATTATGAATTTCCTAATGAATAATTTGGGATAAAATAATATTACCAAATAATTATCTTATATGATGTTTGGTTTAGATTTTGTAGTTTTAATTTATTTGATATGAATTATGGCTGATTATATAGGCATAGCGGAAGGAGAAGGCATAAAGCCGTTAAATCCTCATGAAAGGAAGGAGAAGGATTACCAAAGACTACCTTACAGCCAAAGGGAAAGAGAAATTAAGCTTAAGGTAGGCGAGGTTTTGCAGGCAACAATTCTCGAAGTCCTTTCTTCGCAGGAAGCCATTGTCCAGCTTCCAACAGGGACAGTTCATGCCTTTATTCACGGCAGGCTTAAAAAAGGGGATGTTGTTTTTCTTCGTGTCCACGAAATTTCACCTAATTTAATTCTAAGAATACATTCTGTATCCTACATTAAAAATGGAGTGGAGCTTTCCCTGATTGAAATCCTCAGAGTACTGGATTTGCCTGAATCTCAATTTTTCAGAGAAACTGCAAATTTTTTAAAGAAGCACAGAACCTACATTTTCCGTGACGAAGCCTTGCTCATTGAGAATTCATTTACAGCAATTGAAGAATCAATCAGAAAAGATTATAATTCGGATGTGTTCTTTTCAGCAATAATTTTTATGCATGAAAACAAGTTACCCGTTGATTCAAGAATATTTCTAAAAATTGCACCTGTTCTGTCCGGCAATGATTTTGTCTTAAATTTATTGAAAGAACTTGAAAATTCTTATTCAAATCTGCCGGATTCATTAAAAATTAAACTTGAATCATTCTTCCGCCTGATTAAATCAGAGTCAACACCTTTAAATAAACTTCTTGACGTTTTTCTAATTGGTTCAACAAACAGTGAAGAGCCTTCATTTTATGAAAGTTTAATTGAAATATTATTAATCAAGGATGAAAATACGACAAAAGAAATTAGAAAAGTGAAAGACCTTGCAAAAAGATTGATTCAGGTGATTGAGGGACAGCACTTTATCAATTCATTCGGAATAAATAATAATTCAGCATTGTATTTTTATTTACCATTTCCATATCAAAATTCATATTCGGCCTCCAAGTTCATAATTAAAAGCAGAACTGTTTCTAAGAAAACTGATAAGAGAATAATTAAATTTTCAATAATAACATCTACAAATAAACTTGGTGATGTTGTTACATCCGCAGATTTAACTACAGGAGCGATTAATATAAACTTTTTGACAAGTTCAAAAGATTTGGCTAATTTATTCTCAAAACACATTGCTGAATTTAAAGAAAAACTTAAATTAGGAGTTATGGATGTGAGTGTAACAGCAGATAAAGATGTTCAAGTAACAAGGCAAGGCACTATAGATGAAGGCAGGCAGCAGCCAACAAATTTTTCAATAGTTGTTTAAATAAACAGTGAGAGAATTATGGATTCGGCTATTAAGACAATCTTGCTAATCTTTCTTTTTGTATTGGTATTTTATCTGCTATCGGTACTTTCCTCCATTCTTTTACCATTGATACTGGCATTTCTTTTGGCTGTAATGTTCCAGCCGCTAATATCATTGTTGAAAAAAATCAAGGTGCCTTCATTCCTGATTCTGCCTGCTGTTTCTATTATCACCTTAGCATTTATTTTTCTGATTCTGAACATAATCTATCAGACTTCAACAGATATTGCGTCACAGAAAGATTATCTTGCATATAGATTCCAATCTAAGCTGGAGGGCTTTTTCAGTTGGATTCAATCTATTACTGGTGGAGCCGTTGACACAGATTTTCTCAATAAACAAATAAATGAAATGCCGCAGAGTGTATGGTTTTCAAACACAGCCGGCAGCGCTGCAATGAGTATAAGCTCATTTACAGGTTCATTTGTCATGTTCGCTATTTATTATATCGTCTTACTGTCTGGTATGTCGGGATATAAAAGATACGTGCGCTATGTAGGCGGGGACAAAAGCACTACGCTACTCGAAACATATGAGCAACTACAAAAGTCAGTATTTTCTTATATGATACTAAAAACACTGATTAACATTGGTTCAGGTTTATTGGTAACCTTGATTTGCCTGATATTCGGAGTGAAGTTTGCAGTTTTCTGGGGTTTTATTACCTTCCTTGTGCTTTATATTCCATCTTTCGGTTCAATCATTGCAACAGTTTTTCCGGTTCTAATGGCAATAATCCAGTTTGATTCATTTAACAAGATTCTGTTTTTCTTCATTTTAATTTTTGTTGCGCTGTTTATTAATGGCAGTATTATAGAGCCGAAAATAATGGGAACAAGGCTGAGGCTCAACACAGTAACCGTAATATTCGGTTTAGTATTTTGGGGTTATCTTTGGGGAATACCCGGTATGATGCTCTCAGTGCCTTTAATGGTGATATTGAAATTAATATTCGAGCATTTCCCGACATTAAGCATAGTAAGCAGACTGATGGGCTATCCCGAGAAGGAAGGGGAAAGGGTAAAAGCATAAGAATTGCATTTAATAATGTACCTGAAATAACATGTAAGATTGAATATCGTTTAAAGTCAATATTAAAATTTTATTTGGAATGTGATTGTGGCAAAATCCTTTTTTACTGCAGTTGTTCATCTTGAAGAGGATATATATGTTGCTGAATGCCCTGAAGTCGGAACTGTCAGTCAAGGTCCAACCATTGAAGAAGCAATAGATAATCTTAAGGAAGCAACTGAGTTGTATCTTGAAGAATTCTGGTTGAATAGTTAAATTGAATAAATATAACTTTATTTTATCCGTTAATAAATAATGACAAGTAGAGTTAAATTATTAAATAGGATTTTCAATAATCCGAAGAATATTCGTTTTAATGAATTGAATTCAATTTTACTTGATTTGGGTTATGAAAG
>JAKAKE010000066.1 GCA_021824625.1 Bacteroidota bacterium
TAAAAGGAGGCTACCCTTATGACCGAAAGTATAACAAATACTGCATCAGGCACAAAAACCAACTACCCTCAGCCGGCAAAGAGCGGGAGCGTCATTGGCAAGGACCAGTTTCTAAAGCTGTTAACATTTCAGCTTAAATCGCAAAACCCTTTGAAGCCGTATGACAACCAGGAATTTGCATCTCAGCTTGCACAATTTTCCCAGCTTGAAACTTTAACAGACATTCGCTCTTTACTCGAAGGGCAAGTAAATTCAAACTTGTTATTGACTCAAACAATCTCTAATTCGGCATTGCCGGGATTGCTGGGAAAACACGCAAAGGCGATTTCTAATTCCACTCATTATGATGGAAATAATGCTGTTCAGCTTGGTTATAAGCTTGATATCAGTGCCGCAAGCGGAGAGCTTACGATAAAGGATTCAGGCGGTAAAGTAGTCAGAACAATTCAACTTTCCGGCACAGACCTCGAAAGCGGCGACCATAAACTCAACTGGGATGGCAAAGACGACAGCGGAAATACATTGGCTGAGGGTGATTACTCATTCCAGGTTACAGCCAAAGATAAGGCAGGAAAGTCTTATACTCCGGAATGCTATACTTATGGCTTGATTGAAGCCGTCAGGTTCAAAGCCGAAGGCACGATGATTGTAATCAACGGATTGGAGGTGCCATTGGGAAACATATTAGATATTTCGACAGAAAGCTGAATAAAAATTTAGAATTATAAATTTAAAATTTTTAATAAATTTAAAATATAAAAATTTGAAAATGATTAGAACAGAAAGAAAAAACGTTTTAAATTTTAACATTATAAAATTTGGAATTCATTGAAAATTATAAATTAAAAATTTGAATTAAATTATGAATATGTTTTACAAATGGATAACAGGAGGTGAATAATTTGCCGGAAATAAACGGAGTAATGCTGCCCTTTCTTCCTGCGGGAGGCGTCAACGAACTGAAGAAACAGACTCTTCAGCCGCCGCAAAACCGTATGAGCACTTCGTTTGACGAAATCTTCAGGCAGGAACTCGATAAGTTAAAATTTTCTTCTCATGCTCAATCACGATTGATGAGCAGGGATATTGACCTGGGAGAAGAAGAGTTGAGCAGGCTTGAAAACGCAGTAACAAGGGCAAATGAGAAAGGTTCGACTGAATCAGTTGTAATGATGAATGAAAAAGCATTCATCGTCAGCGTACCGAACAAAACAGTAATCACTGTTGTTGACAGAAATGAAATGGATGAGAGGGTCATTACGAACATTGACTCGGTGGTATTTGCATAATTTTTTGGGATTGGACCTCGTCCAACGCAAGGACAGGAGATCCCCTGATGAACGACTCCGATTGACAGAGGAGTTAAAGAAAAAAAGAATAATAATTATTTTTAAAACCAAGGAGGGTTCATAAATGGGCTTAAGTAGAGCTTTATCAATCAGCGCCAGTTCACTTCGAATAAACCAGAGGCGTTTCGATGTCATATCAAATAATCTCGCAAATGTAAATACCTACGGATATAAATCCAGCAGGATGACATTTGCAGACCTTTTCAGCCAGACTTATGGTTATGGCAGTCCGCCCGAAATAGCTGGTTCAAGAGCTATCGGCGGTGTTAATCCCATGCAATTCGGATTAGGTGTAAAAATCGCATCAGTATCCAACAATATGTCGCAGGGGTCTCTTGAATATACAGACAGGCCTCTTGACCTTGCTCTTCAGGGCGATGGATTCTTTGTTTACAGTCTTAATAATCAAAGAATGTACTCGAGAGCAGGAATGATTGCACTCGACAAGGAGGGATACTTTGTTGACAGTACAACAGGTGCTTTTCTTCAGGGCTACAGCGTTCAATTGGATGCGAGTAATAATCTTGTTAGGAATACGGACGGAATGACTATTCTTGACCGTAACGTAAAAAATCTTCAGATTCCTTCGACAATGATTTCTCCGCCCCAGCAAACGCATAATGTGGAGGTAACAGGTAACCTGAATGCTAATATGCCATTGACGATTCCGGACAATACGAGGTCAACGACAATCGTTGTATATGACCAGCGTGGCGGAACGCATACATTGGACGTTACATTTGAGAAAGTAGCCGATGCTCAGTTTAACGTTACAGTTACATTAGATGGAGATGCTACAGACCTTGTTGCAGGTGCATCGCCCGAAATTACTTTTAATGCAGACGGCACTTTGAATACACCGCCGACATTGACAGTCGCTGTAAGCACTAATCCTACATTCCAGAACCTCTTCCCGGATGATATTACAATTAATCTTTCGGGGCAGGCAGGAAACGGATTGACCAACTATGCAGGGTCAAGTTCTGCAACTGCGATTGACCAGGACGGATTTCAATCAGGTGAGCTTTCGGGCTTTTCGATTGATACATCAGGAAAAGTGTGGGGAGCATTTTCAAACGGTAAGAACGAGGTTCTGGGACAAATCGTTATGGCGAAGTTTTCAAATCCCGGAGGCTTGATGAAAGACGGCTCCAATATGTTCAAAGCCGCACCAAACAGCGGTTCTGCTTTCATAGGAACAGGCGGCGAGGACAATCCTTCGACCTCTATGGTAAGCGGTGCTTTGGAAATGTCGAATGTGGATTTGACAACAGAGTTCACAGATATAATCACAACACAGAGGGCGTTCGAGGCATCAGCCCGGACAATTTCCGTAAGCGACCAGATGCTTCAGGAAACGAACAATTTGAGAAGGTAATAATTTTATTCGCAGGGATAATTTTGGATAGGGGCAAATTGTGAATTGCCCCTATATTAATAATTTTTTTATTTGACCAGATTGAGCATAAGGCTTTTGGTTTGTGTCATGTCTGAATAAACACAATAATATACACCGTTATCATTGAATTTCCCCAAATCAATCTTAAAATCAAGAGTGCCTCTTTCATAATAACCCTCTGCTGAGGATAAGACCAATTGTCCAAGGTTATTATAAATCATGATTTTTAAATTCTTTGCTCCGGGAAGATTCAATGTAATAATAGTCGCTTCCGAAAAGGGATTTGGATTTGCACTAATTTGTATTTCATTATTAGCATAATCATCAACCGAACTTGTTTCGCATTTACCACCATTCAGGATATATTTCGAGGTAACAGAAGTGTTTTGAATACTGTATGGACTTGTCTCGGCTACTACTTTTGCCCATGTGTCTTTCAATGTATTAAAGTAACTGTCCATTGTCATATTCATAATGTCGCAGGTCGGGTCGGCAAATTCATTACCGGGTCCCCATTCCCATGCAAGCCACCCGATTTCATTTTCCCGGCACATTTTAATTATTGCATTATAATCAGTTTCCAGCGTACATTCTTTTCCCCTGTTGAACTTATACGAAAATTCTCCCACAATGAACGGCAAATTCATATCCACTGACTGCTGTAATTCATTTGTGATATATGCCGCATCAGCACCATCGCTTACAGCCCAATACATATGAACTGAGAAAAGAAGATTATGCTCTGAGTCAATATTGACAAGGTATTGTCCCGTGTTCCGTAACTGCCCCAGGTTTTTTCCCCAGTCACTTGCATCTATGACAAGAGGGCATTTAATACCTGCGGCACGGATTTGATTGATTGCATTCTCATATCCTGCTTTGAATAAAGCATCGCTGACCTTTTCATCACCACATTCATTTGCAATGTTCAGCAAAAGGTATTTCTCATGCTTTTTTACAACATTCAGAACAGCGGGTGAAATCCAGTAATCAACACATTGTTGAAGTCCTGGCCAATATCCGGTTGCATCATGAAGCTCAACCATAGGGATCATTTTATTATCAATGCAATCCTGAATGGTTTTGTCCAGTCCATCCGGACCTGCATCAACTTCGTTCTGTCCGGGATTGACAAGCCATACAATTCTGACGCAGTTTGCACCGGTTTTCCTGATTTCGCCGTAAGTGGCTTTGCGAAGATTCAGGTTACCTGTCCAGACAATCATTTTATTGACGCCGCGAATTACCACTTTCTCATCGCAGGGTGTATATAAATATCTTCCGTTGACATACAGAGTTGTCCTTTGCACTTGAGCCACAGCAGTCAAAGAGGATAGAACCAGAAATAGAATTGCAATTCTATAGTACATATTTATTTTCATAATAACCCCAAAGAAATATTAAGTATTAGCTAATTATAATATTAGTTTTATCTAAATTAAGAAATAAAAACTCTTAATTCAAGAAAATATTTTTTACAACTGTATCGTCCTAAAATTACTTTACATATTTAATAAAAATAATAATAATTGTAATTTTTTCTTTTTTTGTTACTTTTTTTCTTTTTTGTTAATATGTAAATAACTGCTCTAAGTTTTTATTTTTATTAACATTTTTATGTGGATAATTTTTCCACAAATTCATTAATGGTCCTTCTGAGTTATGTGCCTGTCCCGGTGTCAGCATTCCACAACTTGGATGAGGACTTTCGTTATTGTATATATCAATAGATTGATTTATGTATTTATTCGCCTCGACATGGTTTTTAAATCCTTCGCCAATACCAAATTCCTCTTTAAGGATACCGTTTACACTTCTGCTATTGCATTTTCATATATGTTGTCAGTGATAAGGTATCATTTATGACATACATTGATTTGTTTAAATTTTTGAAATCACCGGAATCCGGCTGGGAAAAATTAAGAAATAAATCGGAAGAACAACTTCTTTTATTCAAACCTGGGTATGGCTTGTTTTTATTATTATGAAATACCTTTTCAGTTTCTCAATTGTTTACTGTGTTTTTTTGTTTAATTTTGGTTTTTATCGGACATCATTGAAAATTTATATATTAAGTTAAAAATATTCTCTGCTCAAAATCTTGATGCGAATGTCCTACATTGCCCTGTGTGCCTTAATAAATAGCAATTCTAAAATGTCAATCCTACAAACTAAATTCTATTTTGCACCAATTATATATCAAATGACACACGAAACCGAAAAAGATCTCAAAAAAAATGAAAATAATCTAAGATGTGTCATCCCTATAACCGTAATAACACAAAAAAGGTAAAATGTTACAGTGGAAATGAAAAATATTTTATCAAAACCATGTTTGAGTTACTCCTGACATGATTGATTAAAATAATTACTACTTTATGCGATTCTGCAACTTTTTTCCTGTTTTTGTGTTATTTGTCATAAAGCGGGAAATTATTTTTCAGTAAAATAAAAGAACAACAAACTGAGGAGAACATTATGAAAAGATTAAATAACTATTTCGGAGCAATTTTTGCGGCGGCTCTGATTATTCTGCTAATGGGTACTTTCACCTTGCGGGCAATAGATAAGCCAAACCCGCCGCTAAACCTGACTGCGTCATTAGAAGACACTGATAAGGATATTGCCGTAAAGCTTGAATGGGAAAAAGACACAGCCGGCACTCAGCCAAACTATTTCTTTATATACATGGCACCAAAGGACAGCGATGACCCGGCTGATTTCAGTTACATTGCTAAGGTGAAGAACGTACATCGGGAGCATGATTTCCATTTCCTAGTTCATCATCTGAATAGCGGTAATTACTCTTTCTACGTTACAGCAGTTCTATACCACGACAACCAGAAATTGGAGAGTGACCCATCGAATATCGTGAAGGTTGAAATGGTACAAAAGCCTTATGTGTATGTGAAACCATCAGAATTGTTACACGGAACCTTGGGATTAGCATTTGCTTTTACTGTGAAAGCCGAAAGTAATATTGACTGCCCTATACTTTTTGAACTGGTTGACGGGCCTGACGGCATGACGATAGACCAAAACTTAGGATTAATCACCTGGATACCTTTAGCAAACGGGAAATTTCAATTTAAAGTTAAAGCCTGGCTCGATTGCGATTCATCTGTTTTCGCTTATGGTGAGTTTAAGATACTTGTTGGAGACAGCTCGCATAATCAAGCATTTGTACACATAGTGTCGAAACCAAACGAGCGGGGAATGCCCGGTGAACCTTATATATACGAGGTAAAGGCTGAATCGAATATTGACTGCCCGATTCTTTTTGAATTATTACCCGGCTATCCCGATGGAATGGTAATCAACAGCCAGTCGGGTGTAATTAGCTGGACACCTGATTCTGTCGGCTTCTATCATGTTGGTGTCAGAGCTTACCTTGAATGCCGGCCTGATGTTTATGCAAAGCAGGTATTCACAATCAGGGTAGGTGATGACAGTAATTTTACATTCATTAAAATTGTGTCTAAACCGAATTTACATGCAAAACCCAACTCGGAATATGAGTATGAAGTCAAAGCCGAATCGAACTTAGATTGCAATATTCTTTATGAATTAGTTGAAGGTCCCGATGGAATGACAATGGATTCAACCGGAATAATCAAATGGACAACACCTGATAACGGTACATTCCCCGTTGTTGTAAAAGCAACATTAGAGTGCAGGCTGGATATATCTGTTACACAAAGATTTACAATTAAGGTTGGCGAGGGTGATGACAAACCGTTCTGTGCTTTGATTCAGGGTCCTGCAACCTTCGAAAATGGCGATAACGTAAAAGAAGGTGTCGTCAAGGCGGTTAAGCTGGACTCAAATTCAAAGGAACATCCACTCTACGTAGGCCATATTAAAAATGGTGAATTCTATGTCAGAGTTAACGAAGGAACTTATATACTAAAATTCTCCGGTGACCATTTCAAAGAAGAATGGTATGAAAATGCAAGTTCAATGGACTCTGCAACCGAAGTACCTGTTGTTTGCGGAGATACAATTACATTAAATGTCGTACTTGAAAAGCGTCCGGAGCCAATGCATTACACGGTAACAGGAAAAGTTGTTGCAGAATCAGACAGTACTGCAATCTACGCCAGGGTTGAGTTCATCCCCGTTGAAAAGATGCATGGCAGGGAAGGCAATGAAGACAGTAAAAAAGGTTACCATACAAAGACAGATGAACAGGGGAATTATGAAATTTCATTGTCCAACAAATACACTTATATAGCTCATGCTGTTCCTATGAAGGATGATGCAAATTATGAATGCCAATACTACGACCAGGTGTCTGACCCTCTCGAAGCAGACCTTATAATGTTGACAGGTGATTTGTCGGGAATAGATTTCTACCTGAAAGCTTTTGAAGAGAAGAATAATGGATTCAGCGGTGTAGTTGTCAATGATGTAGGTGTCGGAATCAAAGCAAGAGTAATAGCACATCTGTTAGGTTCCGGTGAACAAAAGAAGAGATTTAACAAAACCGCCGAGACTGATGAGCAGGGTAATTTTACCTTCTCAAACATGGTTGTCGGACAATATATTCTTCTGTCAATTCCTTTTGAGAAAACTTATGTTCCCGGTTATTATAAATTAAATGACTTTGTTGTACATAAATGGCGTAATGCTACAAGAATTGAAGTTGGCGATTCTATCGGTGCGTCAATCGAAATCAAGCATAATATCAGATTAGGTATTCTCGGTGTTGCACATGTGAATGGAAGCATATCTTCCGAAACAATGTCAATAGGTAAATCAGGAAATGAAACACAAGCCGGAGTGCCTGTTGCCGGTGCATTCGTATTTGTTCTCGATGAAAACGGCAATGTCAGTGATTATATCTTCAGCGACAACTCAGGTAACTTTGAACTTAACGAACTTGGAGTTGGCACATACACACTCATTGCAGACAAATTAGGTTACTTCACTTATGAACAGAAAGTAACTACCGACTATGAAACCAAATCGAATGTATCGCTCAACTTTGGAATGACAGAACAGCCATCCGATGTAACTGATAACGAAATTGATGTTAATAATGCAGTTATTTACCCATCGCCTGTCGAATCGAAAGCAACAATTAAGTTTAATGCTTCGGCAGGAACAGGCAAACTTTTATTATACGGTTCAAATGGCATGCAGCTTGAGGACTACAGTGTTCAGACAGTTAACGGTGAAAACCGTGCTGAACTGAACCTAAGCAATTTACCCGCAGGAGCATATTTTGTGAGAATAGTAACTCAAAACAGAATCATAACCGTACCTGTGAGAGTTGTGAGATAAATAATCAGGACTACCTGATTGAGGGAGTGAAAAGCCGGGGAGAAATCCCCGGTTTTTTTTTATTATAGGAAGTGTGTCATTCTGAGCAAAGCGAAGAGTCTCCACATAATCGTGAGAAAAACCATATACTTCAGTATTGGGGGAGAGACATGAGACCGGACCCACAGCCCCATCCCAGCCACCTCACACTAAAGTGTGAGGTTAATCCAAATCACACAAATCACCGTTCAGACAACTTGCGTCACTTCATAAGAATAACCCCATGCTTCAGAATGGG
>JAKAKE010000012.1 GCA_021824625.1 Bacteroidota bacterium
GCAAAGCACCGCCAAATATTAGAATAATTGTTGTAAATATAACCAACTTGCTCGATATAGTCAGTCTGTGCCTCAATTTCTGTTTGTCTTTTTTCCATGGGAATAAATCTGTAATATTTGCTAAAACGGTAAATCCTAATCCACCTAATACTATCAATATCATAATAATAGTTGAAAAGTAATAATTTATATTAACAAGATTCTGTGAATATAAAGAAAATCCTGCATTGCAAAATGCTGAGATTGAATGGAATACCGCTGAAACAAAGTAATCCCAATTAAAATAATAAATAGAACCGCCAAGGAAAAAATATAAAAATACTGCTCCTGCAAATTCAATAATAAATGTGTAGGTAACAATTTTTAAGAGAAGCCCTGTAACTTCTCCAATATTATCAGAACTCAACATATCTTTCATTAGCAATCTGAAATGTATGCTGACACCTCCTGCAAGGTAAGATGCAAAAAAGGTTGTGAGGGTCATTACTCCAAGACCTCCAACCTGTATCAAAAATAAGATAATTATCTTCCCAAGCGGAGCAAAATCCTTTGCTGTGTCAACAACAACCAACCCTGTAACACATACGGCACTTGTAGAAGTAAATAGAGCATCCACATAACTTATTGGGTTACCCGGTGGAGTTGCTTTTGGAAGCATTAATAACAGGCTGCCCGATATTATAAGAAATGCAAAACTCAAAGCAAAAATAGCACCCGGATGAAGTTTGATTTTTGAAAAAAGGTAATTGTACCTGAGTGTTTTCAGAAGAATTGAAAAAATTAAAAGTAATTGTATAATTCCAAAATATAGTATAGTTAATTCTTTTAATGAAAATTGAGGCAATATTACTTTTACCATTCCTATTGCTGACGTTGGGAATATTAAATTTACAAGTAATAGCAATGCTAATAAATTATCGAACCAACGGTCTTTTAAATATTGGAATAATTCAGGAACAAGTATCCATCTTATGCCTTCCTGAATTATATAAATTAATATGATAACATCAATGATAATATTAATCAAATTAAATTGCCAGGACGGAAGTCTGAAGCCTATAACCAAAATTAAAAGAATTACAGATAATACTCCGATTATGCTTAGTAAATAATCAAGATATTTCTTTATTATTTTAGAAGGCTCAGATTTAATCATACAGTACTATTATAATGCACAATAAAAAAATTACAATTTATTACTTTTAAAGATATTGTAATAGGATTATTCGGTTTTTTTGAAATAACTGTCATTCCATAAGGCAGGTAATTTGTCTTTGTAATTAAAAAATTCCTTAACTAATTCTTCTCTCTGTTTTAATATTTCGTTTATAGCAGGGGCATAAGCATCATCAGGTATTTCTGTTTGTATGTTAATAAAAGATTGAATGTCTCTTATCAGAGAAACGTTATCTTGTATGTTCCCAAGAATTGTCTGAAATTGCTTCATAGCGTCAAAATTGTATTTGGAATCAAGTCCCAGGGTTTGGATTATTTCCATTATATATCTGTAATTTTTAAATGCAAGCCGAACCTTATGTATCGAATCCAAATCAACTGAATTGGCTTCTTCGTACAAATCCATAACCCTTATGAAAGCAAGCTTTGCAATCATTATTATTTGATTCTCAGTTACAAGATTCGCCGCAATAGCTTTTTTGAGTTCCATCTTAATAAACAGGACTAGACCCTCGATTTCAATTATATTATAATCGGGAAGTGATTCCTGGATATTGTTTATGAGAGTTGATTCATTCCTTAATAAGTCATTATAGAAAGTATAAAGAACTGGCTCCTTGTGAATTACTTCCTTCATATTACCGATTTGAACATCCGTATCCCTAAGCTTTGAAAAGGACTTTAACTGTTGTTTGATTACCTTTTTTAATTGGCTGATGTATTCATTTGGATACAGGGATTCCAGAAGTTTAAGCAAAGCAATAAACCGCCTGATTGATACACGGATATCATGTACCGAATCATCAGAAAAATTCTTTATACAGCTTTTATATCTTTTACTGTAATTGGAAAAGGTTTTGTCTAATGCATCTACAAAAAAAGATATAATTCTGTCTTTCTGAGTTAGCTCTGCCATAAATTATTTTTTTTCTAACCTCTTTTGATATGCTTACCTGTTTGAATTAATTTTAACAGGATTCAAAAACAAAAATTGGGATTTTTTGAGTAATTAACAAATTAAATATATTTCAATGAACGGTATGAGGGACAGAGGCTGGGGGAAGGAAATGCCGGCACACAATCCCAAATCCCTATTCCCTACACAGTTAGTCAGGTAATTCTATAATCACATCTTCTACCTTCCATCTTGGCTTTATTTCAAATTCCTTATCGAAAACGTAGAATTTTTCAGAAAATTTAAAGGGATATGATACTCCATAACTATACTTGCCGTTCCCGTCTTTGTCAATATAGACTTCTATCGTGTAATATCCGGGAGGTATCAGGTTAAATTTCCATATACCTGATGAATCAGCCTTGCTTGAATAAGTTTGGCTTTTATCTTTTGAAATCAATGTAATTATATATTTTTCTCCTGATTGATAGTTCCCTTTCAATGAACCGGATATACCTCCATAATTTCTAATATCCTTTGTTTTGAACTTTAATCTAATAATTGAATCTGACATACCTAAACCGTTTGTTCCTTTGAACTCTCTTAAATCAACAGATAATGAATACCAACTATCACTTTGTAAAATCTGTTTTGGACTAATTGAAAGATGGTTCCCGTCTTTCCAGTATGCATCGAATGGTATTTCCTTGCTTCCTTCAGGCATTCGGAACTTAATTTTATCCAGTATGCCTTGTTGCATAGCAATATTAAAAATAAAGTCAAAGCTTTGTTCAGGACTTACGTTGAATGTACTGTCTTTAAAAGGCTGTTTGATTATTTTTGGTTCAATTGTATCTTGTTCTGCCAATGAATAGAAATAAGTTCTGTTATTCGAATCAGAAATAAAATTACCGGCACTATCTTTCAGTCCGCCTTTTACAGTAACAAACCATTTGATACTCGTATCAAGTTCATTTTTGGAAAACAATTCCACATAATTTCCATCTTTAGAACTGATATTAGCCGACTCAATCCCAAAATCATATTTCTTTGTTGAATCTGATATTTCAAATAAGGATTTATCAACCGAAAGTGTATCAATATTTTCATTAAATTCCAAAATTAATCTTCTGTTGCTTATAGCTTCCGCATTGTTCAAAATTGGTCCGGCTTTGTCAATTGCAGTGCCGATTTTCAGGTTAATATTAGAGGCTGAGTCTTGTCTGAGGAGAACATCATTTGGAGCCGCTCCAAAATCGTCCATTCCGTTATCATATATACCATCCTTGAATTTATCCCGAACTGCAAAGAACCTGTATAAACCGTCTTTTAATGCATGAAACTCAAAATTCCCATTTGAACCAACCTGAATTCTTGAATATGGCTTTGTATGAGATGGATTTAAAGTATCTGCATTAATACTGTCAATTTTATAGCAAAAAATAAATACTCCCGAAGGGTCTTTGCCATAAAGCCGTCCCCTGACAATTCCACTGTCAATAACATTTCCGGTCGAAAATATTAATGAAAAAGCTTCGGCAGGTTTGTTTTGCCTCGTATCTGAATATTCAGTTCCAAGTGTAAGAGCATAAGTTGTATTTGGTGAAAGTTCTTCCCTCAATTTAATCTCGAGTTCCTTTCCGCTCCAATCCAAATTAAAAAGCACATTCGGCGAGATAAAAACATTATCATTTACTTCGTTTTTATTCATATACTTATTGAATTCGATAGTAATTGAATTTCCCTTGAAATTCAGTGTTCCGTTTGCCGGTTCATAGCTTATTATTTCAGGTGGAGTTTTATCCGGGGGGCCTCCTGAAGGAGGCTGGGGATTTGCACAACCCGAAATAATAAAAATTAGTATAATAAATCTAACTATTATTTTCTTTGCTTTAACAATACTTGCCATTATTCATTTTTCATTTTACATTATTCATTATTTTCAAATATCGGTAATATTTTTCATTTTCATTTTCTATATTGCATAATTATTCCGTGTCAGGTGTAACTCTTGATACAGTTTTAACATCAATTTAATGAAAATCTAAAATGCTTGAACTCGAAATCAAAGACAGGGATATTTTAAAATTCCTGAATTTACTTAATTTAAAAAACAAGAAATTCAGAAGGGTTGTGGGAGGATTTGAATCCTTCTTCGAACGAGTCGAACAACACCATATCTTTCTCTTGTCGGCAGGAATTGCGTTTAATATCCTTTTGTATCTTATACCACTTCTTTTAATTGCAATTTTTCTTGTTAACTTAATTTCCGAGGTTGGTTCGGTTTCTACATTTTTAACAACTGCTCTTCAAGGAGTTTTACCACCAAATAATAAAACCTATACATTTCTGAAAACAACAATAGAGGAAGTCAACAGTATTCTTTCAGGTAGTTCCGTTGCAGGATGGATAGGTATAATATCTCTGTTATGGCTTTCATCAACTTTATTGAGTTCATTAAGAACAGCTTTAAACAGAATTTTTAAAATACCTTCTCCTTATATATTCTTCATCTACAAAATCAAAGATATTTTTCTCATTATAGCTCTTGCATTGCTTGTTCTCGTTGCATCATTAATTTTTCCCCTGACAACAATCGCAGAAGAATTGATGGCAAATTCATTACCTGCTTCTGTGCAAAGTTTTTTTTCGTTAATGTATTCAACTTTGTTTTCAATCGTATCATCATTCCTTTTATTTTATCTTTTGTTCAGATTCGTACCGAACAAAAAGACAAAGCGGTTTATCAGGTTTTTAAGCATTGGAACAAGTGTGATTTTTATTGAAATTTCCCGTTTTCTGTTTGCATGGTATATCAGCGGCATCACTTCTTACGGATTATTCTACGGCACTTATGCAATACTTGCATCAGTAGCACTTTGGGTTTACTACTTTGTACTCATCATATTGTTCAGTGCCGAATTCAGCCAGTTCGTCTATGATTTGAGAAGGGAAGACCTTGTAACATGAAAATTGCTGTATTATGAATTATAAAATTTAAAAATTATTTTTTCGTTTAGGTGGTTATGACAATTGAAGAAACCATACAATACCGGATAGAAACAGCAGAAAATGATTTGGAGGCTGCTGAATCACTCTATAAAAGCGGTCATTATGATTGGTGCTTATTCATTTGACATTTGGTACTTGAGAAAATCCTGAAAGCATATTGGGTAAAATTCAATAAGGATGTTAATCATCCGAAGATTCATAACCTGTTAAATCTAGCAAAACAATCAAATATTCAACTTGATGGAAAATTAGAAGAATTTTTTGACAAAGTTAATTCATTTATGCTTGAATGCCGATATCCAGATTATAAAGAGCAGTTTTATAAATTTGCAACTAAAGAATTTGCAAGGAATAATTTAGATAAAATTATTGAGGTCTATCAATGGCTCAAATCAATGATTCAATAAAGGATATTATACTGAGATTCATATCAGAATCTTTGAAATATAATATTAATATACAGCAAGCTATCCTTTTTGGGAGCTATGCTACCGGGAACAACCATAAGCATAGTGATATAGACCTTGCAATTGTATCAAGTGATTTTGAAGGAATTCGTTATTTAGATAATAGAAAAATCAGCAGGGCTAAATTAAATGTCAGTTATGATCTTGAAACTCATCCTTTCCGTCCTGAAGACTTCACTAAAGACAATCCATTTGTCAAAGAAATTTTGAAAAATGGGATTAGGGTAGTGTGATTGGATTAAAATTAATCAGAAATTATTCGTTATTCACTATTCGTTATTCACTTAAATTTTGTGGGCCCAACGGGATTCGAACCTGTGACCTCTTCCGTGTCAAGGAAGCGCTCTAGACCAAACTGAGCTATGAGCCCTGATTTTTGAACTGCAAAATTAAGAAATACCATTGTCTTAATAAAATTTTCCTTAGCCTTCCATCAATTCTTTTTCTTTCTTATCGAGCAATTCGTCTATTTTCTTTGTGAATTCGGTGATGATTTTTTGAATTTCTTCTTCTCCCCATTTCGAATCATCCTCAGACATCTGCTTGTCCTTTTCGGCTTTCTTCAAAACATCGTTCTGTTCACGTCTTATGTTTCGGATTGCGACCTTGCTTTCTTCTGCATATTTTTTGCATACTTTTACAAATTCCTTTCTTCTTTCCTCTGTAAGCGGAGGGACGGGAATTCTGATTATTGTTCCGTCATTCTGAGGATTGAATCCAAGGTCGGCTAATTGTATGGCTTTTTCAATTGCCGTTAAAGTGGAACGGTCCCATGGTTGAATGACTATTGTTCTTGCATCGGGGACTGATATTGTTGCCATCTGTGGAATGGGAGTAGCTGCACCATAATAATCCGCCTTGACATTATCCACAAGTGTTGCCGATGCCCTGCCTGTCCTTACCTTTGCTAACTGACTTTTATAAAACTCAACAGATTTGCTCATGGCATCTCTTGTATTGCTTAATATTTCATTCACATCCATCGTTTATCCGTATGATTGTTCGACATCATATTTTTTAAAATAACATTTTCAATCCTGCATTTTGCATTTTGCATTTTGTATTCTACATTCTACATTATTTAACAATCGTTCCTATTTGTTCCCCTAAGACAACTTTTAACAAGTTATTTTTCTCATTCATATTGAAAACTATTATCGGCAGATGATTCTCATGACATAGAGTAATCGCAGTCTGGTCCATAACTCTGAGGTTTTTCTCTAATACTTCACGATATGAGATATTATTAAATCTCACGGCATCGTGATTTTTTTCGGGGTCTGAATCATATACGCCATTAACTCTTGTTCCTTTAATAATTACATTGGCTTCAATTTCTATTGCTCTCAGAACTGCGGCAGTGTCGGTAGTAAAATAGGGATTGCCTGTTCCGGCACCGAAAAGAACAACTCTCCCTTTCTCGAGATGGCGGATAGCCCTTCGCCTGATAAACGGTTCGGCAATTTGTTCCATTTTTATTGCCGTCTGCATTCGAGTAGGTATTCCTCTTGCTTCAAGTGCATTTTGTAAAGCTATTGAGTTTATAACTGTAGCAAGCATACCCATATGGTCACCTGACACTTTATGGATTCCGTGAGCCGCCGCTTCAACACCCCTGAATATATTACCTCCCCCAATGACTATACCAATTTCAACACCTAATTGATAAACTTCAAGAACTTCTGCTGCAAAGAATTTTAAAACGGATGGTTCAATTCCGAAATTCTGCTCTCCCATCAGAGCTTCTCCGCTGAGCTTGAGTAATATTCTTTTGTATTGAGGTGTCATATTCAGTTTTTCAATAGATGTTGATTATTACATTTTCAAAATTATAAACTTTTTGTCTCCAAAGCAAAATTGTGTTATCATTTTAAAGAAAACGCCATTATGAGTGTTTAAAATTGGTTCATAATGGCGCTGCTTCAAATTTCATTAACTTCATAGTTCTTCGCCGAGGTAATACCTTCGGAATTTCAGAATCTTTGCATCCGTACCTGCCTCCTGTGAAATTTCCTTTACGACTTCGTTCACTACCTTGCCCGGGTCTTTTACGAAGGTTTGTTCGAGAAGACATTGTTCCTGGTAGAATTTCTCAAGTTTCCCGATTGCAATTTTATCCGCTATATCAGGCTTCTTACCTTCGGTAATGGCATATTCTTTATATATTTCAATTTCTTTTTCAACAGTTGCACGGCTGACATCGTTTCTCGATATATACTGCGGATTCATAGCCGCAATCTGCATAGCCACATCTCTTAACAAAGCAAATGTTTTAGGATTTAACTCTGGTAAATTACACTCAACTAAAACAGCAAGCTTGCTGCCGGCATGAATGTAATCTGCAAAAAATCCCTGAGTTGAAAATTTTTCAAATCTGCGTATTTCGATTTTTTCACTAAATTTCGCTAAAATCTCATTATGCAAATCGAGTAAAGTCATCGAACCGAGTGAAACTTTTTTCAATTCATCTACATTTGCGGCATCATTATTAATAAGTACTTCCGCAACCTTATCAACATAGTCAACAAATTGAGTATTTCTCGCCACAAAATCTGTTTCACAGTTGACTTCTACAATTACAGCAGTTTTATTATCAGCAGAAACTTTTGAAGCAATCAAGCCTTCATTAGCAGAACGGTCTGAACGTTTTGCCGCTGAAGCCGCTCCCTTTTTCCTTAAAATTTCAATTGCTTTTGACATATCTCCATCGGCATCGGTAAGGGCATTCTTGCAATCTCCCATACCTGCTCCGGTTTTATC
>JAKAKE010000019.1 GCA_021824625.1 Bacteroidota bacterium
GAATTATTCGTTTCATAATATTTCAGATTTATTTGAATAAAATTACAATCAATATTATAAAACTAAAAAAAAGCTATATAACTAATTTACTCACTCAAATTAAACAAATAACTTACACCTATCGCTCCTGAAGCGGGATGATGATTGTATGAACCAGTATAATCTTCATTCAATTGCTCTGTTAAAAAATACCCAAACTGTATAATGAGATTTACCCTCCCTGTTTCATCATAATATAAAGGTATCATACCACCAATCTTGAATTCTACCATTAAATTCATATCATCAGTTGTTTTAGTTTTTTCAGTATAAGGGTATTCAATATTTCCACTGATAGGTATTCCAAAATTCAATCCTGTTGTAAATCCATAGATGAATATATTTGTTCCTAAAGTAAAATAATTAATAGAACTTGTTTTTAAATTACCAGAATTATTTACTTTCATGTCGTATGCATAAGTTGAATATGCCAGGTCAACAGCTAAACCAAACTGGCTTTTCTCTCCAAACGGAATATAACCCGAAGCACCGAAATCAGGTAATCCGTTAATAGTAAACCCATTCTTAATTCCTTGTGGAACATCAGCCGCATTAACACCACCCTTTAGTGTAATGAATGGTCCTATGCTGTAAGGGAAATTTGAACCCTTTGCTTCAGCAGGTAAATAATTAGAAATAATTAATATAAATGTAAAAAGAGTTAAAACAAACCTCATAATTCCTCCTTATTTAATATTTATTAATATTATGCAAATTCATAAACATCTGCTTCAACCGTAGCTTTTATCAACTCTTTTTTATGAATAATATCATAAATTTTTTCGTAGATTTCTGGTTTAAAAAACTTCTCCTCGCACCTATCACAAATTATTGCAGGTATATTTTTCACTAAATGTAATTGCCCTTCAATTTCAAATACATTATTAATCATTCCTTCATGATATTGTGTACTTCCGCAATTATGACATCTGAATTTCATATTTCCTCCTAATTTTGTAATCGTTACTCCATTTATCATTATTCGGTTGATATAAAGTAATAACTTTAAGAATTGATGACGAATCAGTTGTTACTTGAATGTGTAAAGGTCTTTTTTGTAATGTAAATCCCAATAACAAACAACTAGGTGAATATTTATCAAGTGGATAATCTTCAATAATTTTTAAATCAGCTGCTGTCTCTCTTATTTCTTTTATTGTTATATCTCTATTTACAGCTTTTTGGGCGGCATGAATTGACATAATATAATTATTATTCAACAAATCCGATTTTATTTCATCAATTGTTCTCAAAAAATACCTGAAATATTTGAATTAATACAAGAAATTGACTATTTTTTCTCCATCACAACATAAGCAACTGCATTTCCCTCTGTATGCGATAATGATACATGCACGAGGCAGTCTCCCCATTTTTCCTTTAATCCGCCATTTAATTCTACTAAAGGTTTCCCGTTTTCCTCATTCCTTATTCCGACTTCCTTGAATTTGAATCCTTCTGTTATACCCGTCCCGATTGCCTTGCTGAATGCTTCTTTTGCTGCAAACCGTGCCGCATAATGCAATGCCTTCTTCTCTTTGAATAATTCACAATATTCAATTTCAGTTTCGGTGAAAATCCTTTTAATAAACCTGTCGCCATAATTTCCGACAGAATTTGCAATTCTCTCAATTTCAATTATATCAGTTCCTATTCCAATAATCATAACATCTCATCATAAAATTTCTGATATTTCCTGAATTCATCCAGCAAAATAGGTAAAGCCACTCCAGAAGGTTCAGGTAATTTGGCATCCACATAACTGCTTAATACAGTAACATTCGGATTCACCTCGACAACATAAGCACCTGCCCTTTTTGCAACGACAGGCAAATTCGCCGCAGGATAAACTTCGGCTGAAGTTCCGACACTGAAGAATACATCACACGTATAAGCCGCTTCCTCTGCGGATTCCAGAGCATCAACCGGTAACATTTCCCCAAACCAAACAACAGAGGGCCTAATCCTTCCACCACATTTAGGACAAACCGGAAGTTTTTTTTCGGATAAATTTGTTTCTCCATGGAAAGGTTCTTTGCAATCAAAGCAATGGTTTTCGACAATGTTCCCATGCAATTCAATCACATTATCCGAACCTGCTCTGTGATGTAACCTGTCAACATTTTGAGTAATTAGAGTAAACTTCGGAAAGATTTTCTGCATCTTAGCAATCGCAATATGGCCTGGATTTGGTTTTGCATTATTGACAACTTCCACCCTGTGCTGATACCATGACCAGACAATTTCGGGATTCGACATAAATCCGTCAACGCTCGCCAGCTCCGCAGGATTAAACTGTGCCCATAATCCGTCAGGGTCGCGGAATGTTTTGATCCCGCTTTCTGCCGATACACCTGCACCAGTCAATACTGCCACATGGTTTGCTTTGGCTAACCTGTTTAGAAGTGTTTCGGGAATTTCCATTTATTGTTTTATATATTAAACAACTTTCAATACTAGTCAAACCCTGACAGGAGTTACTCCTGTCAATTGATTATCAAAGACCCTGTCGGGAGTTACTTTATGCAGTTAAGTATCAAAAACCCTGTCGAGAGTTACTTTATACAGTTAAGTATCAAAAACCCTGTCGGGAGTTACTCCTGTCAGTTAATCATCAAAAACCCTGTCGAGAGTTACTCCCGACAGTTAACCTTCTACATAATTCAAAAAACCCTGTCGGGAGTTACTCCTGTCAGTTAATCATCAAAAACCCTGTCGAGAGTTACTTTATACAGTTAAGTATCAAAAACCCTGTCGGGAGTTACTCCCGACAGTTAACCTTCTACATAATTTCTCCGGCATTTTTAATTGGCAATTCACATTCCATGCCATTATAAAATCCGGCACTTGAACTTGTCCAATCCTCTACCTTTTGTACCAAACCATTTTTTACAGGGTTATTATGAATATAATTTATTTTTGTTAACAACATATCATTTCCCTTGATTATTTTGGCATCGTATCTGTCTTGCCATACTTTATATGTTTGTTCACCTTTTTGAAATTCTAATAATTTTAATATATCAAGATAATTTGCTTTTTGCAATTCCAATCTTATATTCCTTGAAGTAAATTTTTTAAAATCTCTCATAAAGTCAGAAAGTTTTGTGTCCTTCTTGAAATATAAAATCATATGAATATGATTTGGCATAAGAACATAAGCAAGTATGTCGACAGTATATTTTGTAATACAAAATTTTAGACTATCAACAATAACCTTTTTACAGGAGTCTATTTTAAATATATTTATCCAATCTTTTGTGGTAGTAGTAATGAAAAAGAGATTTTCCTGGTTATAATATTGATGTCTTGTACTCATGTTTATAACCTTATAGTGTCAGGAGTAACTCCTGACACGGTTTTTCTTTGAAAAAAATAAATTCATATTAATTCAGTCAATCCCAATATAAATTTGAATTGGATATGAAAAAATACTTTATTGCCGCTATGCTTTCTTTCGCTCTTGCTATGCTTACAGTTGATGTTAGCAGAAGCATAAGAAATCCTGTTCCTTATGTATATAAAATTAGCACCCTGCCGGGCTATGGCAGAAAACGTCCTCTCAAAAGGCATTTCGAGCCTGATTTCAGTGCGAAACTACAAATTTCCTGACAGCTTTTCTCTTGTCCTGAATATTCATTACAGCATAATACTTTCCGCTTGGTAGTAATGCTGTATTGTACTTTACTATATTCTGCTCATCTAATTTCAGCTTGTCAATAAGCAAACCCAAATTGTCATATATTTCAAGAAGTCCATTTGTGTTACCTTCAGGTAGTTCATAACTGAATCTTATGTAATCTTCTGCAGGATTAGGCACCGGCTCGGCAAAAATGAAAGCCTCTTTTTCAGTTTCTATAACCGGTGTTGTCGAACAGAATGTTACTGTATATTCAACCATATCACTTGGATTTCCGACAACCATAAAAGTCATTTTTACTGATGTACAACAATCTAATCCGCCAGGAATGAGTACAACATCAAAAAATTTGGGGCCTTCTGTTGCTTCTCCGGGTGCCAATGTAATTGCAGTATTATCAGGCATTTCAAAATCCGTTGTTCTTGGTGGAAAGCAGTTCCCAAGGCAAAAATATAACATGTGCCCTTCACATAATTCGACTATTGTCATCTTGACTTTAATATTAACGGAATTTAGTGATTTATTTCTTACCACAGCATATGATTTGATTTCTGCAGAATCAGGATGTCCGTTTATATGTGTCTCAGGTTTAGTTACAAATTCAAGACTCTGGCTTTTCAGATTACTTATAACTAAAAAAAGAATTAAGGTTAAAATGCAAATTCGTATCGAATATTTCATAAATTATCTCCTCGAAACAAAATATTTTTTATTTAGTTTTGTTATTATAACAAATTAGTAAAAAAATTATTTGATTGAAACATAATTATTGTGAGGAAATGATGTTTAGGGAATTGAAAAAAATGCTTTTTTTATCTATAATAACCTTTTTATCTTTATCAATTTGCTTTAGCCAAAGCACAGTTCCATCTGCTACCGTCAAAAATTTGAGCGGTACTCAGGTCAATACTAATACATTTTCAAATGACGGAAAACCCTTTGTAATAAATTTCTGGGCAACCTGGTGCAAGCCATGTATCGAAGAACTGAAAAACATTCACGAGTTATATGAAGACTGGCAAAACGAAACAGGTGTGAAAATTTATGCCGTCTCGATTGATGATTCCCGAAACAGCAAAAAAGTCGCACCATTCATAAAAGGCAGGCAGTGGAAATTTGAAGTTATGCTAGACGAAAACAGCGATTTCAAGCGTGCCATGAACGTCAATAATCCGCCGCATACTTTCCTGTTCAATGGCAAAGGAGAAATGGTCTGGCAGCACAACGGCTATGCCCAGGGGGATGAGAATACTCTTTACGATGAAATTAAAAAAATAATTGCCAATGACAGTTCAGGCACTGAAAATAAATAATAAAGTATAATATATTTGTATTTTTCTTTGAATAGCCGCTATCTTCAGATAGTGGAGGTTTTTTTTCTCGATTCTGATTTTAGTCGCTAATATTGAGGGGATAAATCCCGAATTACTGCGGGAAACCACCCCACGACTTAAAAGCCGTGGCTATTCATTTTTTTAATATGTGTCATTAACAGCGTAGTCGAATTGAGAATTCCTTTAAATGAAAAATTCAAAAGAAATCAAATCAGGTAAAAGCATCGTCAAAATACTCGCCAGGGTATTTGCTTATGTCAAGCCGTTTACAGGATTATTTATTCTCGTTATGTTCCTGAATACAATCTTTTCGGCACTAAGCACTTTTTCGATAACAACTATTTTTCCTCTTTTTCAGCTTTTATTTGAAAAAAAGATTCCTGCCGGCATTATAAAAAATGCCGAGCCGGGTTTTCTCGAAAATCTGAAAAACAGTTACTTTCAATTTATTCAGGGGCTTGTCATTGCTCCCGATGAGCCAAAGACAACGCTCATTAATCTCAGTATTCTGATTATCGGAATTTTTGTCGTCAAAAATATTTTCAAATACTTTGCTTCTATCGCAAAAGTCAGGTTAGATGAGGGAATCGCCAAATCAATCCGTGATTCTGTCTATAAAAAAATGACACATCTCTCGCTCGATTTCTTCACACACAGAAAAAGCGGTACCCTGATTTCAATTATCACAAATGATGTGAACGTTGTCAATTCCCTGACTATCAGCAATTTCACAGACTGCCTCAGGGAAGCTACGCAAGTCATTTTATTTTTAATTTTACTTCTGTCAATTTCTCCATACCTTACGCTCGTTGCCTTCAGCACAAGCATCGTCAGTCTTATTGTTCTTAAATACGGTTCAACATACCTCCGTAGATATGGCTCTCGTATGCAAACCGCAATGGCTGATTATACCTCGATTTTGCAGGAAACGATTTCAGGCATCAGGGTTGTCAAAGCATACAATGCAGAAGACACCACTAATGAAAAATTTGCAAACCAGACATCCAGATATATCGGCTCGGCTGTCAAGCACCAGAAAATTATTACAATCATTCCATCAATCAACGAAATTTTTATCATCATTGCTTTGTGTGTCGTACTCTACATCGGCGGTTCTGCCGTACTGTCGGAACAGGGAATGAAACCTGCTGAACTGATGCTCTTTTTATTCTCACTCTTTGCTGTGATGTCTCCTATTGCTACTTTGTTCAATAATATCTCAAATTTTCAGCGGGGTGTCGTTGCCGCCGAAAGAGTTTTTGATGTACTTGACCAACAGCCGTCAGTCCCGACAGGTACAACTATTATTGATGGTTTCAGCGATTCAATCGAAATAAAAAATCTTAGCTTTGCATACCGGGACATTCCCGTCATCAAAGATGCAAATTTCAAACTCGGTAAAACAAAAAAAATAGCTTTCGTCGGCTCAAGCGGCAGCGGTAAATCCACAATGCTCGACCTTATCATCAGGTTCTATGACCCTTCGCAGGGTGAAATTCTAATTGACGGAAAAAACATCCGTGATATTAAACTTGACTCTTACCGCTCTTTATTCGGCATCGTCTCCCAGGAGACTATGCTCTTCAATGACACTATCGCAAACAACATTCGATATGGATTTGAAAAAGCTTCGATGGAAGACATTATCAATGCTTCCAAAATTGCAAACGCTTATGACTTCATCTCCAAAATGCCAAATGGATTCGATACAATCACCGGCGACCGGGGCATCATGCTCTCCGGCGGTGAAAAACAGAGAATAGCAATTGCACGTGCATTAATCCGCAATCCATACATACTCGTATTCGATGAAGCAACTTCATCCCTGGATTCCGAATCCGAAAAAATCGTGCAGGACGCAATCAACTGCTCATTGAAAGAAAAAACCGCAATCATAGTCGCACACAGGCTTGCCACCATCATTGACTGCGGTGAAATCCTCGTCTTCGACGATGGCAGAATCGCCGAGCGCGGCACCCACTCCCAACTCCTCGCCCTCAACGGTATCTACAAAAAATTATATGACATACAATTCGCATCTCAGGTATGATTAACCCCATACTTCAGTATGGGGGGATGAGACTTGTCGGTTGACTCCCCCGTCCTCACACTGAAGTGTGAGGTTTCTTTAACCCCATACTTCAGTATGGGGGGAGATGAGACTTGGGCTGCTCACTTCTCCCTGTCTGTCTCTTACCCGTTCCCCTCACACTGAAGTGTGAGGTTACTTATAACCCCATTCTTCAGTATGGGGGGATGAGACTTGTCGGTTGACTCCACCGTCCTCACACTGAAGTGTGAGGTTTCTTTAACCCCATACTTCAGTATGGTGGGATGAGACTTGTCGGTTGACTCCACCGTCCTCACACTGAAGTGTGAGGTTACTTTAACCCCATACTTCAGTATGGGGGGGGGATGAGACATGTCGGTTGACTTCCCTTCCTCACACTGAAGTGTGAGGTTACTACGTTATCCCACTTATTTTGGTATATTATTTGTTCTACTTATCTGTGTATTTCATTCAAAATAAAGGATTATATATGTCATTCGTAAAAATCATGATTCATGCTGTATGGGGAACAAAAAACAGAGAACCATATTTACAAAAAGATGTAAGAAAAATATTATTTGAACACATCATCGAAAATGCAAATAGCAAAAATATTTTTATTGATACAATTAATGGGTACCTTGACCATGTTCACTGCTTGTTCGAACTACATCCTGAATCAAGTATTTCAAAAATAATGCAGCAATTAAAAGGAGAGTCTTCATGTTGGGCTAACAAAGAAAAAATCTTAAAATATAAATTAGATTGGGCAAATGAATATTTTGCCGTTTCTGTGAGTGAATCAATGATTGACAAGGTAAGAAATTATATTGTAAATCAGGAAGAGCATCACAGAAAAAAAACATTTGTTGAAGAATTTAATGAATTCAAAAAGAAATACGGATTCGATTAACCCCATACTTCAGTATGGGGGGAGATGAGACTTGTCGGTTGACTTCCCTTCCTCACACTGAAGTGTGAGGTTACTTTAACCCCATACTTCAGTATGGGGGGAGATTCTCCCTGTATGTCTCTTAACCGTTCCCCTCACACTGAAGTGTGAGGTTACTTATAACCCCATTCTTCAGTATGGGAGGAGATGATGACTTGGGCTGCCCACTTCTCCCTGTCTGACTCTTACCCGTTCCCCTCACACTGAAGTGTGAGGTTACTTACAACCCCATACTTCAGTATGGGGGGAGATGATGACTCGGGCTG
>JAKAKE010000112.1 GCA_021824625.1 Bacteroidota bacterium
GAAAACGAATCTACAGCAATGATAGGCGTTGTACTTTTATTAGGTACTTGGCTTATTGACTGTATTTTACCATTTACATATTCTTCGGCATACAATAAAAAATTAAGATATGCTCTTGGTATTACAGGGACGGTTAGCCTTGATATACAGCCAAAAGTCAACATGACTCATAACGGGAATGTTGCTCCTGGTGTAACATTTAGCGTAAGTTTTTGATGTGGAGAATATATAGGGATTGATAAATCATTCCTTACTTATTGAAATAAAATTCATTTCAATTTTATTCTAATTTAATTTGCAGGTGAATTTTATGTTAAGGAATTTCCGCTTTATTCTTATTATTATTTATTTCATTAACCATACATATTCATTGGCACAGGACACCATCAATAATAAGGGGTATGAAGATGTCCTGTTTTTAATTGATGATGGTTTATCAAAGAATTATGAATTAATAAAAGCAAAATCAAAAGAAATAACTCTTACCCTAAAACTATTTATATATGATGAGAGTAAGAAATCACCTGCTGTTCCATTTGTTTTAAATCACTTTTTAGGATTTGGTATTGGTTCATGGTCCCAGTTAGATATTGGAGGGGGATTACTTGGAACAATTGGGGGGATTGGTGGATTATATTTGATTTCTACTTATGATTACTTTAGTTTTTATAGAAGTTTAGGGATTTATTTATTAATTGGTACATGGATTATTGATTTGATAAGTCCATTTACTTATTCAAATAATAATAACAGAAAATTGAGATATGCACTCAAGATTTCAGACAAAACAAATTTGATGATATTGCCAAATGTCAATGTAGCAAATTATGGAACTGTCGTTCCTGGTCTAATGTTCAGTATGAATTTTTGAGTTGCATTATAAAAATAGTTGGTGGAAATCCGGCTGTATATTGATAAATGAGTTAATAATTTTTTTTCATTTATAATGGTTGAAAAATGAAAAATTACATATTTGTTTTGACTTTAATTCTTGTGTTTAACATTAGTTTTGTTTATGCTCAGGATACAACTGAATTAAAAAATCAAGAATATATTCGATTATTAATCGAGGATGATTTAGATCTATACTATGATTTAATAAATGAAAAATCACAGGATTTATCACAAAATCAAAAATTCTTTATTTATAATGAGTGTAAGAAATCACCGCTATTTCCTTCTGCTTTGAATTTATTTTTGGGATTTGGTATTGGTTCGTGGACTCAGGGTGATATTGATGGAGGAGCAATAGGTACATTAGGCAACATTGGAGGGCTATTATTGTATTCATTGAGCAAGGAAAAAAATTATCGTGAATTAGGTTTAAATATTTTTATTAGTTTCTGGCTAATAGACTGGATTGTTCCATTTTCTTATTCAAATAAATATAACAAAAAATTAAGAAGTGCACTAAGAATAAGTCGTATTGTTAGTTTGCATATAACACCAAATATTAACTTTACTCAAACCGGGAATGCTGCTCCAGGAATTATGTTTAAGGTGAATTTTTGATAATTTCGTTTTTATTTTATATTTTCAATTGTGATTAAAACAATAAGACAATAATTAAGTATAAAAGCCGTTTAACCGACACAAAAGGAAATTAATAATGAACGGGAAATACACAGCCATCATAAGAAAAAGCAAACAGGATTATATTGCTGTTTGCCTTGAATTGAATATTTCAGCAACAGGTGAGACTCTAGCCGATGTTGAGAAAAATTTACGCGATTCAATCGTTTTATATCTTGAAGACACACATGAACACCCAGAAACCGTAGTCAGTTCTATTTCAATTGATGATTTTATAGAATTTCTTTCCGACACTGAACCTGATTCAAAAATTAAAGAACAAGATGAATACATATTAAGGCCTCTCGAATTGCATGAGGTTGCCGTATATGCCTAAGTTTCCTTCTTTATCGAGTAAAGAATTTATAAAGATATTGGAAGCTAACGGTTGTATTTTTGTAAGGCAGGGTGCAACAGACCAAATTATATTTGGTGGAAATTTAGAAACTATGAAGTAAATAAAATATTATAATTATGCAAACAAACGAAAAAATAATTATACTCGATTTCGGAGCTCAGTACACACAGCTTATAGCACGTAAAGTTCGTGAGAATGGTGTTTATGCCGAAATCTACCCGTTTAATATTTCTTATGAAAAGATGAAGGAATTGAATCCGAAAGGGATTATTCTTTCTGGCGGACCTTCAAGCGTTTATGAGAAGGATGCCCCAATCCCATCTTATGATGTAGTTGATTTTGGTGTCCCTGTGCTTGGAATTTGCTATGGTCTTCAATTGATTGCATATACTAAAGGTGGGGTAGTTGACGGTGCTGCAAGAAGAGAGTTCGGCAGGGCAGAATTGCTGATAGATTCACACGAAGACCTCTTTATGGATTTACCTTCCTCAACTACTGTGTGGATGAGCCACGGAGATGCACTAAAAGAACCTCCTGCAGGATACAAGATTATCGGACATTCGGATAATTCTCCTGTATGTGCCGTACGCTCGCCGGATAAAAAAATCTTTGGAGTTCAGTTCCATCCCGAAGTACATCACACTCAACTTGGCAATAAAATACTTAACAATTTTGTGAGAAGTATTTGTGGATGCCGCGAGGTGTGGAATGCCGAATCATTTATTGAATCATCAATTAAAAATATTAGTGAAAAAATTGGCGATGATGGTGTACTTCTTGCTTTAAGTGGTGGAGTAGATTCTACAGTTGCCGCTGTTTTACTTCATAAAGCAATAGGTGAAAATCTCCATTGCGTTCATATTGATTCCGGTGTGATGAGAACCGACGAAAGCAAAATCGTTGTGGAATTATTCAATCAATCATTCAAAATACCAATCGAGCTGGTTGACGGTTCGGAATTGTTCCTTGAGCGATTGAAAGATGTCGAAGACCCTGAGAAGAAGAGGAAAATCATTGGAAAAACTTTCATTGATTTGTTTGAAGAATCAGCAAAAAAAATGAATGATATAAAATGGCTTGGGCAAGGTACTCTATATCCTGATGTAATCGAATCACTCTCAGTGAAAGGTCCGTCGGCAACAATCAAGAGTCACCACAATGTTGGCGGTTTGCCTGAAAAGATGAATCTGAAAATCATAGAGCCCTTCAGGGATTTGTTTAAAGATGAAGTTCGTGAAGTTGGGCATCAGCTTGGAGTGCCTGAGTGGTTTGTCGAACGTCATCCTTTCCCCGGTCCCGGACTTGCTATAAGAATACTCGGAGCAGTATCGAAAGACAGGCTGGAAGTACTGAGAAAAGCAGATGATATTTATCTTGAAGAAATCCACAATGCAAAATTGTATGATGAAATCTGGCAGGCATTCGCAGTGCTTCTGCCTGTTTCTAGTGTCGGTGTAATGGGTGATTCCCGTACTTACGAAAATGTATGTGCATTGCGTGCCGTAACCTCAACCGATGGCATGACTGCCGACTGGTACGAATTTCCTCCTGAAGTGTTAGCAAAAATCTCAAACCGTATTATCAATGAAGTGAGAGGGATAAACAGAGTAGTGTATGATATAACAAGCAAACCGCCCGGGACGATAGAGTGGGAGTAGAAATCAATTACGAATTACGACTTAATAAATTACGATAATTTATTAATTTTCAAACTAATAAATGAAATAATGCCTACGGTTCAAGATTTGGTTAATATTTATCAGAGTTATTCCGAAAAGGAATTAATGGATGTTTATTCCAATATCAATAATTATTCGTATGAAGCCAATGAAGCTTTGCAAATTGTTATCAGTAATAAAGGAGGAATAAACAAATTAAAGGAGAAATTAGCTAATGAATTAGCAATTGAGAATGAAATTTCGAAAATCAAGATGGAAGTTGCTGAATTTATAAAACGAGGATTTGAAACCAATGATTTAAAAAATAGATATAAATCTAGTTTATTAACTAAAGAACAATTGGATTCTTTAATAGAAGATGTTAAAACAAAAATAGAATCTGAAAAATCCGATAAAAAAATCAAGCCCAGAACAATTATCGGAAGTGTTATTGGTGGAGTAATTAGTGGGACGATAGGAGGAATATTTTGGGGTGTTCAGATGATTTATTCAGGACATATATTTGCTATCTTTGGTTTTGGGATAGCATTATTATCTTATGGTACAATTAGATTTTTCACCAAACAATCAAAAAATAATATTATAGTGTTAATAGCTACAATGATTTCGGTTATTTATGCATTAGTACTGGGTGAAATATTGTATGAATTATTTGGGTATATAGGTGAACACTAATAAATTTTTTAAATAAATTTATATAACGAGTAAACCGCCAGGAAAGATTGAATGGGAGTGAGAAATGAAATTCTCTGAACATTATATTAATGATGTTAAACCGAAAAGACCTTATTTAACTGTTGAGATTCTTGAAGAAATAATAATGAATCCTATTAAAACCGAAATACAGGATGATAAAAGAATTAAACTATGGGGATTTTCGTCAAAATACAATAAATATATAAGAATTGTTTTACTCGTGGATGGAGAAACAATTCATACGGCATTTTTTGATAGAAATTTTAAAATTTAATAAAGGTGGTAATATGAATTTTAATTATGATGATAAGACAGATACTCTATATATAAATTTTATTGATGAGCCGGGTGTTGATTCTTTTGAAATAGCTCAGGATTACATTGTTGATGTTGATTCAACCGGTCGTGTTTTGGGAATTGAAGTTTTGAATGTCAAGAAGAAATTTAATTTCGATTCAATTGTATTTAAAAGTTTTCCATTAAAAGACGTTAGATTTATCGGACAAACTTCCGCTTGACGACTACTCAAATATAATTTATCAAGAAAGCTACCCTGGAACGATTGAATGGGAGTAGAAATAATGTTCGACATAAAACAAATAAATAATTTATTAAAGACCGAGCAGTTCTATTTAAGTCAACATGCTTTGAAAAGAACTTTTGAAAGACAGATAACGATTGATGAAATAATAGAATTATCAGATAATGCTGAAATAATTGAACAATACCCAGAAGATAAATATCTGCCAAGTTGTTTAGTCTTGGGTTTTACATAAAAGAATCGTCCTTTACACATTCAAATTACAGTTGATTCGTCAAATTTATTGAAACTAATTACAATATATGAACCTGATTCAATTGAGTGGACTCAGGATTTCAAAACGAGGAGGTGAATATGGAAATGACATGCCATAATTGCGGAAATAAACATTTCAAAGATGGAAATGTTGATAATGTATTTAATATTCAGGAAAAAATTTATTTAGTAAAGAATATTCCAGCACTTGTTTGTACAAGATGTGGTGAGCCATATTTTACACCTGAAACACAAAGAAATATTATGAAAAGAATTAACTCGCAAGATAATGTTATTTCAAAAATTGAAACTGATGTTCTTGAATTTGCATAAAGTAATATTATATGATATAACAAGCAAGCCACCGGGAACAACAGAGTTGGATTGAGATATTGATTAATTACAAAAACGAATAGAATGAATCCTAAGGTTGATGTATATTTATGTGCAGGGTATTATAAAAAGTATGAAAAAAATAAATAGCAATAAAAAAGAGTTGTCAGCAGGACAACGCGAAGAACTGCTCAGAGCATTGAAAGCCCGTTTTGAGAAAAATATGAAACGACATAATGGTATTGAATGGGCTAAAGTAAAAGCAAGACTGGAAGCTAATACCGAAAAACAATGGTCACTCAGTGAAATGGAAAGAACCGGCGGTGAACCGGATGTTGTCGGTTATGTTCAAAAGACCGACGAGTATATTTTTTATGATTGCTCAGCGGAAAGTCCCAAGGAACGCAGAAGTCTTTGTTATGACCGTGAAGCTTTGGAAGAAAGGAAAGAACATAAACCGAAAAATAACGTTATTGATATGGCAGATTCCATGGGCATTGAACTTTTAACTGAAGAACAATACCGGGATTTGCAGAAAATTGGAAATTTCGATTTGAAAACATCGAGCTGGGTGAAAACACCTTCTAATATTAGAAAACTCGGCGGTGCCCTCTTTTGTGACCGCCGCTACGATACTGTCTTTGTGTATCACAATGGAGCGGATTCATATTATGCCGCCAGAGGTTTCCGAGGGTTGCTAAGGGTCTAAATATTTCACAAAAATAGTATTTTAAAACACTAATATTCTATTTCATTTATGATTTCATAATGCTGGGATATTTCATCATGTCTTGAAAGCAGTTCCTAAGCTTTTAGAAAAAAGAATTGCTGTCCAATAACAAACTTCTTTGGAAGATTCTTTTATTGGGTAAACCTCAAAATTTTTATATTTTCTTTTCCATAAGTATAGTGTTCCAATTTAGCAACTAAACAGTAGCAAACTTCCAAACAAATAACCAGGAGATATTGTCCTATCAAGAAAATCAGAAATTTCAGTACCTAATGTAATTGTGCCCACAATTACCAGCTAATATACTAATGGTATATATCTTTTTGAAAATAATTGTGTTATTAATACAATAACGAAAAACAGCAATGTTATACCAATACCGACATCATATCCTAAATTCAATATCATTTATATAAAATCACCAAAAGTCTCACCGGGATTAGTTGCCATTATTTTCATTAAGCAAAATAATACTGTTATTTTAGCTGCTATATCTAATTGTTCCATATTCATTATTTAATTTTCACAAATTATTATTCCATCTATATCAAAAATTACTTCTTTAGATATGTTATTCATTGAAATATCCAACAAATATTGTGTACTGTGGTCGGCTAATGTTAACCGTTCAATCTGATGTCCAATCTTATATCCCGGGAATTTAATTTTCACCATTTCTAAAACTTTTGTGGGAGCTTTGTTTAATTCGATATCTTCTTCACGCTGAACAAAAGTTCCATTTGGTAAAAAAATCAATGAATAATCCGGTCCTCCTTTTTTTCTGATGGATACATCAATAGCATCTTCACCTGTACACATTGGGTCGTAAGCAGCATTTTTTATCTTATAACCTTGAAAATATTTTTTTACAAATTCACCGATACAATTCGGAAGCTTATTTAAATTAATTTTTCCTTTGTGCAATTCCGTATTTTTTGTAGAATTAGTAGTGTCTTTAGTAGGTTTTGTTATTTGCTTTTGAGTTTTGTTTCCATTCTGTTTGTTATCAAAAGACCAAGAAGTAAAAGATGCTAAGGTAACAAATAAAATTATGAAAGATAAACCTATTTTATTAAATTTTAATTTGCTTTTAATCTCAATCAATTATTTTCCCTTTCAAAATTTGTAAAGACTAATTAAGTAATTGTATATTATAGTTACGATTATTTAATAATAATATTTTTAAAAGATATTTGACATTTTTTATTTTCCTATGTAATTTATTGTGGACAATATGAAAATAATGGAAAATTGGATTGCAATAATTACTTTTGAGTCGGAGCAGAAAATCTATTTGAAATACGAATCACAAATACTCAATTTCATTAATTATTTCATAATGCTGAGATGATTCGTCTTGTTTTGACAGCACATCCCTTGCTTTCTGCGGCACATAAGATTTTTCATAGTCATCACCTGTAAACTCTTTGATGGCTTCAATACTATCGAAAAGCATGATTGTAATAAATTCGACTTCGTCTTTGTGTACACGCTTTAGGAGACTAATTTTTCTGTAGCCCTTAACATTCTTTTTTTCGATTGAAGGGAATACTTCATTTCTGAGTAATTCCTCATATACAGGAGCATTGGCTTTTGAAGTCCATCCATGCCATAATCTTGCTACCATTAATTGCCGCCTCTTTTTCTTATAAAATTTTGAATAAAATAATTTAATTTCTAATTTACAAAATATTTCAGGAAAATTTAACTAATGAATTATGGAACAGGAATGAAACAAGAAACATTAAAACCCAAATGGCTTGATAGAAGCGAATATCCTTTTGAGAGCCGCTATTTTCATACACCTGCAGGAAGAATGCACTATATTGATGAAGGCAAGGGTGAACCGGTTGTGATGGTACACGGCAATCCCGGCTGGAGCTTTGAATTCAGAAATATCATTAAGGAAATGTCAAAGACTAATCACTGTATTGCAATTGACCATATCGGTTTCGGGCTTTCTGACAAACCTTTCGAGTATGATTACCTGCCTGAGAACCAGGCGAAAAATTTTGCGCTAATAATGGATAGCCTGAATTTGAGTAATATCAC
>JAKAKE010000221.1 GCA_021824625.1 Bacteroidota bacterium
ATAGTTGCACATAATTTCGGTGATGTAAAGTCTGATAACCGAAGGTCTGACTTTGTGCCGAGTCTTGCCGCCCGTGTTAAAGCCAGGCTTGGTATCAATAATCCTTACACAGTGGCTTATGACCTGCCTTTCGGATGCCCCGGATGGCTGCAAGCAGTTATGCAGGCAGACTTCTATATCAAATCGGGAGTAGCCAAAAGGGCTTTGGTTATTGGTGCCGAAATTCTTTCCCGCGTGTCTGACCCTCACGACCGCGACTCAATGATATATGCCGACGGTGCAGGTGCAGTAATTTTCGATGGAGTTCACAGTACTAATCCTATTGGCGTCCTGTCGCAAATCTCACGCTCCGACACAATCACGCACAGCCGTATGCTTTGGATGGACAAATCCTATAATCCTAATTATCCGGATAAACAATTATTCTTAAAAATGCAGGGGCATAATTTATATAAATATGCTCTCCAGACTGTTCCCGGCCTCGTTAAAGAAAGCCTCGACAAAGCCGGTGTAAATCTGACTGATATTAAAAAAGTTTTTATCCATCAGGCTAACAACAAAATGGATGAGGAAATTCTTAAACGTCTCTTCGACATGTACGGAATAAAAAACATGGAGCAGGTGCATATTGACAACGTAATGCCCATGACAATTTCATGGCTTGGGAACAGTTCGGTTGCCACATTACCTACACTCTTAGATTTAATGCTGAAAAATAAAATTAAGGACCACGAAGTAAACAAAGGCGATACTGCAGTGCTTGCCTCAGTGGGTGCAGGTATGAATGTTAATGCCATGGTCTATAAATTTTAATACCTTTCCGAATCATTTTTTGAATAGCCGCTACTATCAAGCAGTGGTGATTCTATAAAATACAACAAACGGATTTATCCACGGTTTTGTTATTAAAAAAAATAATTTTTTTATCATAATGAAACATTTTCGCTTTTTTTGTGTTATTACAGTTATAGGGATGACACATCTTAAATTATTTTCATTTTTTCTGAGACTTTTTTCGGTTTCATGTGTCATTTGATTTATAATTGATGCAAAATAGAATTTAGTTTGTAGGATCGACATTTTAGAATTGGCTATTTATTAAGGCACACAGGGCAATGTAGGACATTCGCATCAAGGTTTTATTGAGCAGAGATAATTTTTACTTAAATAAATTTTTTTGATTATTTAAGGATATAAAAATGAGAACAATTCTATATGTTTCATTTTTAATAATATTTTCCACAATATCATTTTCATTTTCAGGTAAGGGCTCAGGTGCTGAAGATGACCCCTTTCAAATAACTAATATTTTACAATTACAGGAAATAAAAGATGATCTAGATGCTAATTATAAATTAATGAATGATATTGATGCCTCTGAGACAAGATTATGGAATATTGGCGACCATGACGGCAATCCCGCTACTCCAGATGAACCTATGGGTTATAAACCAACATTTTTGTTTGGTACATTAAATGGTGATGGTTATATAATTAAAAATTTATATATCAACAGGCCAAAAGAATCACAGGTTGCTTTATTTAGTAGGGTAGGTGGGCATATATATAAATTAGGTTTAGAGAATTGCCACATTATTGGCTGTGAAACTGTAAGTGGTTTATGTGCTATATGGACACAAGGTATTATTGAATATTGTTTTACAAGTGGTATTGTAGAAGCAAGATGTGTTGGTTGGGGTCGTGGTGGTTTATGCGGTTATCTTAATGGTGGCGTTGTTTATCAAAGTTATTCATCTTGCACTGTTTCTGTAATTAATGATAATTGGGATTTTAGTACTGCAAGTTTTTGCATTAATCCAAGTTCAGGTGTTGGTATGCTATATTGTTATACAACAGGTGAGGTGATAAGTAATAAAAGGGTATCAGCATTTGGGGAAAATGATAATGCATCACATTGCTTTTGGGATGTTGAGACTACAGGAATACCCGACACTGGTAGCCACGAAGCAAGAGGATTACCTACATCAGATATGAAGAAAAAAGCAACTTATTATAATGAAAGCTGGAACTTCTTTACTATCTGGTGCATTGACGAAGGAAGGGACTACCCGAAGCTAAGAGCTTTCGGCAAGTGCCCACCCACAGATGTGCCGCTGGAACCGATAAATGAAAATAAGTTAAATGCTTTTCCAAATCCCGCATATTCTTCTATTGATGTTTTATATAAGTTTCAAACAGATGGTATATCACAAATAATAATTACAAATTCTTACGGTCAGCAGGTATATAATGCAAATGTGAATAATATTAATCCTGAACAGGAACAAAGACATTCGATTGACATAAGCAGTTTTCCCAGCGGATTGTATTTCGTTACTCTGCGTTCACCCGCTGTGGCACTGACACAGGGAGTTGTGGTGCTTAAGTAAGAATTTTGAGTGTTGGGTGTTGGGTGTTGAGTGCTAAGTGTTGTGTGATGAATTGTAGGGATTTAAAATTTTAAATCCCCTTAGAAATTGAAAATTTGAAATTATAAATTTATTGAAAATTGATAATTGATAATAGAAAATTTCAAATTTTGGATGTTGAATTGTGTCATAAAATATTTATTTCCATTTAGCGTTACTTGTTTAAATTACTGTATTAACAAATAAAATAATTCTAAATGAACCTGTGAAAATTATGTGTTATTTTATGTTACCTCAAATACAATTAATTTATCCTTTCCTTCACATTAATGGTGTGTATAATCCCAATGAAATTGTTTTTGTTTAATATATCGCAAAGGTTTAAAAATGGTAAAATGGTTATTTGCAATTATGACGGCAATGTTCCTTTTGAGTTTCTATTCGAACGCACAATGGGAAAAGGCAAACGGCGGTAAAGAATTACCTGATTCCACAGCTATTTCGGCAATCCTGACAAAGGGCAACACAGTTATAGCGGCTACTGCTACCAAGGGTATTTATTATTCAACAAACAATGGCGAAAACTGGGTGCAAAAGAATAACGGGTTAGAAGGCCTCATTGAAATCACTGCTTTAGGTTTGAAAGGTAATCAAATTTTTTTGGGTACAATAGATGGTGTTTATATATCAACTGACAATTGCGAAACATGGAATGAAAAAGTCAGTGGAATGAGCGGCGAAGGAATTAATTGCTTTTTAGTTATTAATAATAACATATTAGCAGGAACATCCAGTGGTATATATATGTCAACGGATAATGGCAATAACTGGATTTCAAAAAATCAAGGTATCACAGACTATGAATGGACCGGGGTCAATTCACTTGCAATAAAAGGCACTACAATTTTCGCAGGTACCACAGATGGTATTTACACAACAACAAATAATGGAGACAACTGGACCCGCAAAAATTTCCAGGATATAGTTTCATCAATAGTCGTTCATAAAAATAACATATACATAAGCGGTGATGGTGTCAATACGGGCGTTCATGTATCAACCGACAACGGCAGTAGCTGGGTTGATAGAAATAATGGTTTGGATATAGCTCATTCAACGAAATTTTACCTCCTCTCATATGGTGACAGCGTTTATGCAGGTGCCTCGAGAACCGGAGTTTTTATGACAAACGATAATGGCAATAACTGGATACCTTATAGCGAAGGCTTATCTGCTTATGTACAGGGTAACGAGCTAATGTTGGCTTCAAATGATAAATACCTTTTTGTCGGCTCAAAAGGTGCTACGGGATTTTGTAATCTTTGGAGATTACCATTTACCGATGCCCAGGATACCCAGGCAGTCAATGATGATTACTACAATTCTAAAATTTTGGAAATAAATCCTAATCCCGTAACTGATAGGCTGAACCTTAAAATTATATTACCTACAGATGATATTATATCAATAGCACTCATTGATATTCTTGGGAACAGCACTGTTATTGCAAATCGTGAAATGAAGTATAAAGGAGAAAATAATATTTCAATACCTGTATCAAATCTGTCTGCGGGGACTTATTATATCAGGTTAGTAACATCAAGCGGCACAATAGCGGGAACAGTTGTGATATTTAGATAAGAATCTGAAAACAGGAAAAAGGATTTCGGAAGAATGTCATTCTGAACCTTGTTCAGAATCCATAGTAAGGTCATCCTGAGCTTGTCGAAGGATTTATCATTCGTAATTCGTAATTCGTAATTGAATATATAATCCCTGCGGGATAAGGATGGTGGCGGTAATTCGTATGTTACCAATATTTAATCCAACGATTGTGGGTTTAATTTCCCGCAGTTTACTGCGAAAAAATAGAATATACTAAAATATTTAGATACTCCGAAGCTTGCTTCGGTGCAGTTCATTACGAAATAAAAACAACCACAATTCAACACTAAACACCCAACACTCATAACCTATTTTTATTAAATCCAGAATTATTTTACAAAGTATTCGGGAAACAGCATTTCTTCGATAATTTCGCACCAGATATGTCCTATCAAGATATGACACTCCTGAATTCTTGCAGTAACATCACTTGGCACTACAACCGAATAATCGCATTCAGAGAGTATTTTCCCGCCATTGTTTCCGAGTAGTCCGAATGTTTTTACTTCCTGGTTTTTTGCTCGTTTCATAGCTCTCAGAACATTCTCGGAATTACCGCTTGTGGAAATTCCAACAAGAGCATCACCCATCTTACCGAAAGCTTCAACTTCGCGTGCGAACACATTTTCAAATCCAATATCATTTCCCCCCGCGGTCATAATCGAAGAGTCAACTGTAAGTGCCATAGCGGGAATTGCCGGACGGTTGACATGTCCTCTCAGCCTTATTACAAGCTCGGCGGCTAAGTGCTGGCTGTCTGCGGCACTCCCTCCGTTACCGCAAAACATCACCTTTCCCCCATTACCGCAAATATCAGCAAGATTTGTTCCGCATTTCTCTATTGAAGCAGAGCATTTTTCAAGCAGGAGTTTTTTGACAGCAATGTTTTCTTCTATCGTATCCTTTATTTTTTTCTCAATTGGATTATCCATATTTACCTCTGAAACATTTCATATTTTATTTATTTACTATATACCTTATGTCAGCTTGAGTTTGTCGAAGGCTACCGGCACCAAGATACCACACTTCGACTATTCTCAGTGTGCCATTTTTATTTTAACTCTCTTTTAATAATTCCGATGAGGTCGTCCCTTCCTGTTCCATTCACAGTCGAATAAGGAAGCACCTCAATGCAAAATTTACATTCTTTTGTAATTTCTTCAAACTTTTTTTTTCTTTCGACGATTGTACTCACCGAAATTTTATCCGATTTAGTAAGTATAATAATATATTTTCTATTTAAATTTTCCAGCAGTTCGATGAAAGCGAGGTCTTTCTCCATAGGTTCATGACGGCTGTCAACAAGAACGCAAACAAGCCTTAGATTCTTTCTATTCTCAAAATAATTCATATTCAGCTTTGACCATTCGGTACGTTTCTCCTTTGAAATAACTGCATAACCATATCCCGGCAGGTCTGCGAAGCTCCATTTCCCATCAACAACAAAAAAATTAATCTGCTGGGTTTTACCTGGTGTGGAACTTATATGAGCAAGATTTTTTCTATGCAGAATACTGTTCAGCAGTGATGATTTCCCGACATTCGACCTGCCTGAAAAAGCTATCTCAGGATACTTGTAATCGGGGAACTGCTCGGGGTTCAGCACACCCCGGTTAAATTCTGCATTAAGAGTTTTCATAAACTTTGTCTGTTAATTTTTCACTAATTTACTACTTAAATTTTAAAATGAGATATGAAATTGCTAAGGTAATAATCTGAATATTGGTGAAAATATTATGATAATGATTGAAATCAGAGATAAATGAATATTAGTTCTAAACTTTTTATATTATTCACTTTTCACTATTCGTTATACACTATTTTATCCCCGCTGCTCTGTCGAACATTGTTATTGCATATTCTTTCAATACAGGAACAGCACTATTAAACGAGGCATCAACTTTTCTCTCTCCCTTGATGCTCAATCCCGGAACATTAACACTTGTCAATCCCTTTATGGCATACTTAGAGCCATTCTCGAACATTAGAAGAATTATATCATCGGGTGAAACATCACTTACGCAATTTTTCAGGTAGATGACAGTAACTTCACCGATATTATTCTTATCATTATCAGTAACAGTAAAGTAATCGGCGAGAAATTCATGCACGAGGTCAAATTCGCAGTCTTTCACAAAGTCTGTAAATTCTCTCAACAGTTTATAATCAGAGCTTTTATTATTTGCAAAATGATAGCCATGCCAGTACTTTGTACGGAAGTACATATCATTCAAACTATCAAATTTTTCAGTTGCATTTTCTTCTGTGAGCAGGAAATAATTATCTCCATTCTTGTCAGACCAGTGCAAACCCTGAACCACAGAGCCTTTATACACAAGTGTTGAGGGAAAAGATGATTTCTTAAATTCAAGCATTTTGAATGTAGGCTCGGTTGCAATCTTTTCCTGCTGTTTAGAGCAGGAGGAAAGGAAAAAAATTAGCAAAATGTATATTATGGAATATTTCATAAAAATAATTTTTAAGTAATTAACAAATTGGTAATAAATTTCTAATTTCTTTTATGAATTTATCTAAAATTTCGAGAAGCATTGGAATTGATTCAGGATTAATTTCTGATACTGCTTCATAATCAGCTTCTTGTCTGTAGTTAAATATTTCGTTATAATACTTCCCAAACTCTACCGGCAATTGCCCTGTCTGAATGAAATGTTGATGAAGCATATTCTTAGCAGATTTATGAGTTTTGAATTTAATATTTCGGCTCATTAGTAATGCTACAACTGAATAAAAGGCTGAATAATAAGTCCTGTTTAATGTAGCGTCGTAATCTTCATCTTTAAATAATTGTTTTGCTGTTTTATAAGCTTTTAAACTTTTTTCATACCATAATTTGACTAATTCGATATCCCATTCGCTCATAAAGCAATGCTCTCAGATGTGACATTTTTATAGAAAGGTGAAGCGTGCAGAAGATTATTCTCTTTCCAAAATTCTTTCGATTTGATTATATCATTAAATATCTCACCTGAACTCAATTCTACCTCAAAAAGAGCATCGAGGATTTTTCGTTTGCGTTCATAATCAATAATTCCGGGTACCAGGACTAAAAAATCCCAGTCAGATTCACTACGAACATCACCTCGTGCTCTCGAGCCGAAAAGAAATACTTCTGCATCAGGTTCAAGTGCTGTGACCGCTTTCTTAACCTGATTCAATAAATTATTATATTGATTATTCTTCATAATTTTTCATAAATAATAAAAACAATTAATAACTATCCAAATCCTCTTTTAGTTCCTTTAAGCCACCGCGCTTCACTTTATTGACTGTATAGTTTGCTTTTGCTTCGCTGACACGCATTACGAGTTTTTCACGTTTGGATTCGATTATGTTTTTTTCTATAAGCTCTCGAGCATATTCCTTATCTTCAATTGACAAAGAATCAAAATTTTCAATAATATCAGAAATCATAGTTGATTGCATTTATTCTCCAACAATTAGTTTTGTATTTAGACTAATTTATGAAAAAATAATTTTATAATAAGAATTCTAATAAATTTGAATTCACCCTTTAAAAACTTAAATTTGGATTCAACTAAAGAGGAAAACTTATGAATAAATCAATTATTAATATTGAAATACTTAAACAGTTTTGTCAAAAGTATTATATAAGGAAACTCTCTGTTTTCTACTCTTATCTTACAGATAAATACGATGAGTCGAAAAGTGATATAGATTTGCTTGCCGAATTTGATAAAGAACACGTTCCCGATTTATTTTCATTCAGCGGAATGGAATTAGAATTATCGTAATAATTAGGTCATAAAATAGATTTGAGAACTGCCGGAGATTTAAGCAGGTTTTTTCGGGATGATGTTTTAAACAGGGCAAAAGTAATCTATGAGCAATGAAGATAGAAATAAGAAAAACACTAAGAAAAAGTCAATACCTAGAAGTCTGAACAGGATTACGGGATTACAGGATGGACAAGATTAATAAAAGTCTGAACACGATTACGGGATTACAGGATGGACAAGATTAATGAAAGTTTGAACAGGATTACGGGATTACAGGATGGACAAGATTAATGAAAGTTTGAACAGGATTACGGGATTACAGGATGGACAAGATTAATGA
>JAKAKE010000014.1 GCA_021824625.1 Bacteroidota bacterium
TTTACCTGCTTTCATAGAGAATCAAATAGCCGCAGGTGAAGTTGTACAAAGACCTGAATCTGTTGTGAAGGAGCTTGTCGAAAACTCTCTCGATGCAGGTGCTGACTCAATAGCTGTAATTGTCAAAGGAGCAGGAAAACAATTAATTCATGTTTTCGATAACGGCCAGGGAATGACAAAGGATGATTTGGCACTTTCCTGTAAGAGACATGCAACCAGCAAAATCTTTTCTCAGGATGACCTCGAAAATATCAGAACTTTCGGTTTTCGCGGAGAAGCACTCGCATCAATAAGTTCCATAGCAAACGTTGAAATCAGAACGAGAACTGAAAACGAGCAGACAGGATGGAAACTTATCGCAGAACCAATGAAAGATGACATTATAGAACCCTGCAATACAGACAAAGGTACTCAGGTTTTTGTTCGCAATTTATTTTACAATGTTCCTGCAAGAAGAAAATTCCTTAAAACAGATTTAACTGAATTCAGGTATATATCCGATACAATGCTCAAGTTTGCTTTATTAAACCATCAAGTCAGGTTCACATTCTATGATGATGAAGTACTGATTTTTGATATTCACCCTGATACTATCGAAAAGAGAATTGCAGATATTCTTGGTGAGAAAACGGCAGGTTCACTTATGCCTGTTTTCATCGAAAATGAGGGAATTGAGATTTCAGGTTTTGTAGGACAACCCCACCTTGCAAAACAATCTCGAACAGGACAATATCTTTACCTGAACGGTAGAAGCATTCAGAGCAAATCGCTCAGCCACGCTGTTTTTTCTGCTTACGAACATCTATTGGAAAAAAATGCTAATCCTTTTTTCATTATCAACATAAACGTTGACCCGCATACGGTTGATGTTAACGTCCATCCACAAAAGCATGAAGTTAAATTTGACGATGAAAGGTATGTTTATAAACTTATTAATAATGCAGTTACAGAAACACTGCGTCAAAACAACCTTGTACCTGAAATCAGAATTAAAGAGATGCAATCCGTTGCACCGATTGAAACGATGAAATCCGGCGACGATTCATCAGAATACATAATGGTTAACAAGGTAACAGGCGAAGTAATTAATAATAATCCAACAATTGCACCAAGCAATTCTCAAGGATTCAGAAAACCCGGTTTTCAGCATGGTGAATATAAGCATTATGACAGAGGCAATTTTCAGCAAAATCTAAATCGGCAATCTGACTCTCAGGCTTATGAAAAACTCTTTAAAGATTCAAATAAATCAACATTTCAATTCGACAGTGTTACACCTGTTGTTGATAAAGCAGGATTGAGCGAACATTTCGATAAGCCAGATTCTATGTTCTGGCAATTGCACAACAAATACATATTTACGCAAACCCTGAACGGATTGATGATGATTGACCAGCACGCCGCTCATGAACGTGTACTGTATGAACGTGCAATCAAAGCAATGAATAAAGAATTTTCTTATACACAAAATCTTCTTTTCCCGATAATAGCAAAAATAACATCATCGGAAATTTCGATAATTAAAGAATTAAATGAGGATTTTTTAAATCTTGGATATTTATTGGAAATTAAAGAACCTGATACTATCGAACTGAAAGGGGTGCCGCTTGATGTAAGGAACGGATTGGAATTATCATCCTTAAAAGAAATTATTGAAAACTATATTGAAAATCAAAAGCTCAAACATACAAATAAAAGGGATAGCCTTGCCGCAAGTTATAGCTGTAAGGCAGCAATTAAGTCTGGTGAATATTTATCAAAAGAAGAAATGAAAATGCTATTAAAGGATTTATTTAAGTGCGGTAATCCTTTTTCGTGTCCCCACGGAAGACCTGTAATAATTGAAGCCAAGCTGGATGAGTTTGATAAAAGATTTGGCAGAATTGGATAATTATTCCAATTTCGAAGTATTGAATAGGAGTTTAGCTAACATAATGTTCATTCACTTGTCATTCTGAGCATAGCGAAGAATAACTCCCATACTAAATAAGAAATTCTAAATAAATTAAATTTGATTATATCTTCTCAAAATATTAACTTACATATTAATTAAAATCAAGGGAAAAATATTTCAATCAAAAATAAATATGGTGTAAAATGAAAAATCACTTATTTTCTATTCTTATTCTAATTACAGGAATTTTTATTATTAGCGGTTGTTTGACCGTTGAGAAAAAAGAGTACAGGATAAAATTAACAGGGCAGAACTCAGGAAAAGGTACTATTAAATACATTAATATTGTATCACAAAAAGATGATGGAAAAGATGTTTCTATGAAGGATTTTGCAGAATTAATCACCGATTATATCGAGGGAGATAAAATAAAAAATGATTTCCCGGGCATATCAAATGTTAATAAGAAAATATTTGAAGAAAATGGTGTGCTATGTGCAGAATTTACCTTCGATTTCGACAGCCTCCACCAGGTTAAGCTTTTCAAATACGACAAGGACAGTCCTTATATGTTAATGGTCAAAGAAAATTTTAATAACGAAGAATATGAGGATTCTGACGGGGAGTATAATTTAAATAATTTACCGATTATTTTCTGGAAAAAAATTACTAAAGAATTTTATTGGAAAACAAAAATGGCAAGTGATATGACCAATACAATAAGTCTTCTCGACCAATATAAATCGTGGGAAAAAAATAAAAATAAATAAGATTTATTAGATTTGATGATTAACAATTATTAAAAATTAAGGACCAAAATATAATAAAATTGATGAAATATTTGGAAGAATTATTATCTGAATTGTGAATTGTGAATTGAAATGATTGTTGTTACTGATAATATCAGGTTTGCAGAGCAGTACATTGAAGAACAAGTAACCTGGAAAAGAGTTGAACTGAACGAGCTTAATGATAACATCAGACTGCTCGTTTCGAGAATGTTCAAAGGCAGTGTTTTTTTTATTAGTGAAATTATGAAACGTTCGGCCTGGCGTTACCTGCTTGCCGTCGAATATATACCTGAATCGCAGTATGATATATTAATAAATACTGTTCATGATTATAGCGACCTTCCGGATAGAATTCTATGCCTGGCAGGATCAGGAGATAAATTTCACGGGTATAAAAACCGTGAATGGATTAGCAAACTTGGAAACATTCATTTGTCCATATATTTATCCCCCCACCTTGAAGTACAACATTCAGGTGTTGGATTCCTTATTCTTTCTGCTGTTTCTGTTTTGCAAACTATTGATTCAATCATAGGGCTGAAAGAACAGGCTTATATAAAGTGGGTTAATGATTTACTTATCGCTGGTGCTAAGGTCTGCGGTGTACTTGCCCACACTCAGGTTCAGGGAAATATCGTTACTGACGCTGTGCTTGGAATTGGTTTAAATGTCGAAGCGATACCTTATGTGGAAGCTACTCCCTTTGTCCCTATAGTTACATCTTTGTCCAATCACATTGACAATAAAAATGATTGTACAATGAAAATTGTATTCAATCATTTAATTAAAAATTTAGAAAAAAATTACAGCACATTGCTTAGTGAAAAATATTCCGAATTACTGAAAATTTACAAAGACAGGTCAAATATTATCGGTAAAAACGTAAAAATCTGGACAGATGTTCATGCCGGTACACCTTCTTTGATTGCCGAAGGGAAATTATTAGATATCGGAAATGACCTCGAATTGAAAATTGAAGGATATAAATCTCCCGTGATTACAGGCAGACTTGAATTAGTTTAATTAATAATTAATAATTCACAATTACGATTAATATTTCTTCAAACTCATTCGTCAAAATTTTTATAAAATTTCAATTATTAATTGTGAATATTAAATAACTATTCTCCGACAATCTGAACTACAATATTTCTGCTCCTGCTTCTATTGTCGAAGTCAACAAGAATTATTTGCTGCCATGTTCCAAGTATTGCAGTTCCGTTTATTACGGGAAAGGAAAAAAACGATTTCATTATTGCTGCTCTCAAATGTGAAAATCCGTTGCCATCATCCCACCTTAAATTATGCTTATACTCCTCATCTTCAGGAATCAATCTTTCATAAAATTCCCTCAAATCCTGAACTGCACCGGATTCAAATTCTGTTGTTGTTATCCCGCAGGTTGACCCCGGACAAAACACAAGCACATTCCCATTACTGATTAAACTGCTTTTTACTACATCCATTACCGAATCAGTAATATTGACAATATCATTATAACCCTTAGTCTTCACACTGAAATTATTGCTAAAAACCATTTTCCACCCAAATAAAACATTATTAAATCAAAAAAAATATTATTAATTTAATTGTTTTTTTATTGAAAATGAACAAATATTGTCTGAATTATAAAGATGAATAAATTTGAGCTTGTTTCGAGTTATAAACCATCAGGTGACCAGCCCAAAGCTATAAATGAGCTTCTGGAAGGACTTGCCCGCGGCGACAAGCACCAGGTACTGCTCGGTGTAACCGGCTCAGGAAAAACCTTTACCATTTCAAATGTCATACAGAAAATTCAAAAACCGACACTTGTGATTTCACCGAATAAAACACTTGCGGCTCAGCTATACAGTGAATTTAAAGCCTTCTTCCCGAATAATGCAGTAGAGTATTTTATTTCATATTACGATTATTATCAGCCTGAAGCATACATCCCAACGACTGATACATACATTGAAAAAGATTTTTCCATTAACGACGAAATAGACCGGTTAAGATTGAGAACGACAAGCTCGATAGTTGAAGGCAGAAGGGATGTCATTGTCGTTGCATCAGTAAGCTGTATTTACAGTATTGGCCGTAAAGAAGATTTCCTCGCATATATTTTTCCTCTGAAAGTGGGGCAGAAAATAACGCGTCAGGACATACTTTACAAGCTGACAGACATGCACTACAGCCGTAACGATTATGAATTTTCCCGAGGCACTTTTCGCGTCAGAGGCGATGTTGTTGATGTCATCCCTGCATATGAAGACCAGACTGCCGTTAGAATCGAACTCTTCGGAGATGAAATCGAAAAAATCACTTACGTTGATGCTCTGACAGGAAAAACCAAGTCAGCAACTGATTCAATCATGCTCTACCCTGCCAAGCTTTTCGTTACTCCAGAAGACAGATTATTAGATGCAATGACTGCAATCCGCGAAGAATTAATCGAGAGGCTGAAGGAACTTCGCTCTCAGGATAAATTGCTTGAAGCCCAGCGGCTCGAGCAGAGAACACTCTTCGACCTCGAAATGATGAAGGAAGTCGGCTACTGTTCAGGTATTGAAAATTATTCTATGCATCTAACGGGAAGAAATTTCGGAGAAACTCCTGAATGTCTTTTTCATTATTTTCCCGATGATTACCTGCTGATTATTGATGAAAGCCACGTTACAGTTCCACAGCTCAGGGCAATGTACAACGGGGACAGGAGCCGCAAGCAAACCCTTGTCGAGCATGGCTTCCGTTTGCCATCTGCACTCGAGAACCGCCCACTGAAATTTGATGAGTTTGAATCTCTTGTCAATAAAGCGATATACGTCAGTGCCACTCCCGGTCCTTATGAACTCGAAAAAACTGCCGGATATATTGTCGAACAAGTAATTAGGCCCACAGGGTTGCTCGACCCGGAAATCAGCATCAGGCCTGTAAAAAATCAGATTGATGACCTGCTGAATGAAATTCACCTGAGAACTGAAAGAGGAGAAAGGGTGCTGGTTACCACTCTCACCAAGCGAATGTCCGAAGACCTGACCGAATATCTTCAGAATCTTCAAATCAAGGTTGCATATATTCATTCGGATGTAGAGACTCTCGAAAGAGTTGAAATCATACGCAACCTGAGAATCGGAGAAAATGATGTTCTCGTTGGTGTAAATCTTCTGCGTGAAGGATTGGACTTGCCTGAGGTTTCTCTCGTTGCCATTCTCGATGCCGACAAGGAAGGTTTTCTCCGCAGTGAACGTTCACTCATGCAGACTGCAGGTAGGACTGCAAGGAATGTGAACGGCTTGGTGATTCTCTACGCAGACAAAGTAACACGCTCAATGCAGGCTCTGCTCGAAGAGACAAACCGACGGCGTGAACTTCAGATTCAATATAACACAGAACATAATATCAATCCGCAGACTGTATATAAATCGCTGGATGAGATATTGAGCGCCACATCAGTTGCCGATATACAGGTGCAGAGAGAAAAGCGTTTGGAGTATATTCAAGATAAGAAAATCAGAAAAGCCGCTGAGCCATTGGTTAAGTATCTCACGAATGAGCAAAGAGGAGAATTGTCCGAACAGCTATTCCTCGAAATGAAAGAAGCCGCCAGACAACTTGATTTCGAGCGTGCCGCCGAACTTCGTGATGAAATTCAGCGACTAAAAGCGGCGTCTGAAATTGCCCAAAAGAAAAGAAGCAGGAAGACAAAGTAATTTTGAATTTTGAATTGTGGATATATAATTGAAAAGAAGAATTAACAATTCACAATTTCGGTTGTCATTCTGAGTGAAACGAAGAATCTACTAAATTCATCAATCTACTAATTTTTTTATCACTGAGGGCACAAAGAAATTACACAAAGGACATGAAGAATTTATTCTCAATTCTATGATAACTTCTTGATTATTGACTTAGCAAGATTTTCATTTATCTCATTATGTCTTGGTATTGGTTGGCACATTCCTGAGGATTAATTTTGATACCAATCATGTTTGCCACCATGTCTTATCAGAACGCATCCTAATTTTTCAAGAATTTTGATAAGCTCCCTGCGTTTCATATTAATTCTAATTCTAAACTTTTTCTTATACCGGGAATTAATTCATTAGATAAATCATGGAATATATCCTTGAGGTTTTCAATTAATTCATCGAGTGTCAATCCCTGTGTAACATATTCAGGGTAATCATTAATATACCCAAGCCAAAAATCCCCATCCTGCCAATATGTAATAGTTTTTTTATTCATAATCAATCCCATAAATTTTTTTAATTAATGACGAAACTAATAATTTCAGATTACATAATCAAAGAGAAAGAAAAAATAATTACTAATTACCAATTTCTAATTACTAATTTTTTTTAAAAATGTCATTCTGAACTTGGTTCAGAATCCATTGTCTGAACAGGATTTAATGGATTAAAGGATTGCAGGATTTTTTTTCTCGCAAAATCGCAAAGAATTTCGCATGAAGGGAATGAATGTCATTCCTGCAAAAGCAGGAATCCATTGCCACAAACACATAATTCCCTTCCTTGAGGAAGGGAACTTCTTCGACTTCGCTCTAAATGACTACGAAACACTAAGCTCCGATAATAAAAAATAATAAGTTTCAAAAGTCGTCAAGTTGTAAAAATAATATATCAAGTGAGGATATTATGATTGCAATAAAAGAAAAATTTATAGTTGACGAAAAAGGGAATAGGACAGATGTCATTCTTCCAATTGAAGACTATGAAAAACTTCTGAATGAACTTGAAGATATAGCAGACATCAAAGCTTATGATAATGCGAAAATGAAAAACGATGAATTGATACCCTTCGAAGATGCTATGAAAGAAATCGGTTTATGAGCTATCAACTCCTCATAACAAAAGCAGCCCAAAAAGAGTTTACATTTATTCCAAAAGAATTTGCATTGACGCTTAAAGAACATATCATAAAACTTCAAGATGAACCAAGACCAGTGGTTGTAAAAAACTGAAAGACAGAGATGGCTGGAGAATCAGGTATAGTAATTACAGAATCATATATGAAATTGATGATAATTCCAAAATCATCAAAATCCTGCATGTTGGCCACAGAAAAGATGTTTACAGATAACATTTTTTATTCGACTAATATATAATCCCTACGGGATAAGGGTGGTGGCGGGGATTCGTTTGTTACAGACATTTAATCACTACGTGATAGAATTGTTATATTTTTTATACCTGCATTAGAATAACAACCACCTAACCCCCTTTGATAAGGGGGAAAAGACCCTTCGACTTCTTTCAATATGACAAGCAGGATTTGAGAATAAGGATTAACGATTTATGATTTAAGAAGAATTGATATATAATCCCTACGGGATAAGGGTGGTGGCGGGGATTCGTTTGTTACAGACATTTAATCACT
>JAKAKE010000184.1 GCA_021824625.1 Bacteroidota bacterium
TTTGCATTTTATATTCTACATTCTGCATTATCAATTTTCAATTATTGAAGCCTGCCTACAGCAAATAAAACTTCCTTCTGAGCCTGAAGGTAATTATATATTGAATTAATCCTGTTAATCTGTGCTGTAATTAACTGATTATTTGCAGTCAGATAATCAGTGATATTTGATGAGCCGACCCTGAACCTTTCCTTAAAACTTTCAAAATTCTGCTCAGCAGAACGCAACGCCCTTTTAGAAATATCAAGTTGTTTTTCAGCGGCATCCAAATTCATATAACAAGTCTGTACTGCCGTTCTAATTGACTGTTCTAATTGATATTTTTCAATCTCTTTTTGTTTTAACTGCATATAAGAAGTTTCAGTCCTGTAACTTGTATTGAAGTTGTCGAAAATGGGTATAGAAAGACTTAATCCAATACTCGACCTTCCGTATTCGCTGAATTTATCAAGAGATGAATTAGCCCAGGACCATCCACCAGAAGCAGCAAGAGTGGGATAATACCCCCCTTTAGATATTGTCAAATTCGATTCGGATGCTGATATTTCTGATTTAATAGAAAGATAATCCTGTCTCGTTTGAAATGCAAGATTAATAGAAGAATTCACACTTCCTATTTCATTCCTGAAATTTTTCATATCATCATCCGAAAGGTCTGTTTTTATACTCGACTCAAGAAACTCAGCATCATAATCAGTATTTAATCCAATTGTATTCAGAAGTTTAACTTTATTAACATTTAAATCATTCTCAGCTATTGTCAATTCATATTCTTTGTTTCCCAATTCTGCTTCCTGTGCATAAACCATTGCTATTGGTATCACTCCAGCATCATACTTCGCCTGAATTTTTTCGAGTTCCTTTTTTCCAAGAGCAATATTCTCTTGTCTGGTTTTCAAAATTTGTGATTTCTTTACAACATCAATAAATTGCCTGTAAACATCAAGTTTCACTTTCTGAATCGTATAAACTGAATTAGCAAAGCTGGCATTATAGGTTTCTTGAGCCCTGCTGTAATTTGCACCTCGGGAAAAACCGTTAAATATTAAATAACTTGCATAAGCACTCATATTATATGAATTTGGATTTTGTGCAGCTATTGGTATAATCTGTCCTCCTACCTGAACATTATTTGCTCCTTTTGTATTTAACTGACGGTTATAACCTGCGTTGAAATCTATTGAAGGAAGAAATTTACCGAAAGCATTAGTTATGTCGGCATTAGCCGCCACTACCTGGGAATTTGCGATTTGTATTTCATAATTATTTTTTATTGCTATATCAATACATTGGTCGAGAGTGAATACCTTTTGGTCAGATTTGACCTGTGAAAATGAATAATTTGTGAACAAGATAAAGGATGATATTGAAATCGTAATTAACTTAATAATCCCTATTCTGAATATTGAAAAAAAACAAAGACAATTAATCCTAAAATCATTAAATCTTAATAATCCTATTCCATTTTGCATTAAATTCATTCAAGTCCTCTATTGTTCACAGAAATTTCTTTTTTTATACGTTCTATTCAATCATTTGTTACAGATTTGAAATTAATATAAATTCTATAATCCTAAAATCCTTTTCCATTTTGTTTTTTTAATTATCAATTATTAGTTGTCAATTATTCTTCATAGCTTCTTTGTGCTGATTTCTTCCCTCTTGAATCCAATGCATAAACCTTAAAAGCAAAAGGCTGAGATTGATTTCTTGGTGTACACCTGAAAATCTGGACAAAAGTTATATTATCAGGTGATTCCGGTATTGTACCTCTTAATTCACGTACGATAACATTACCCTCAACCTCAAGTTCCGATATATTCTCTTTCCGATTATGAAATCCAAAGGAATGAGTTATTATTTTTACTTCACCGTTCCTGATGTATTGAATATCTTTAATCAAAGGTCCCGGATAGTTCAGAATTCTTATTTGATATTTCTGCCCATAAAGATTATCGTCAATGTAACTTTCGAGCGTAAAAGTTTTTCCTGCATCACTGATATCAGGTGTAAACTGAAATTTGTTTCCCTGTTCGCTTTGAACTCTTATGTTATTCCCATCCCTAATCATAGTTTTGATGTCCTGTCCATACATCAAAGGAATTTGAGGGTCAATTGTATAGATTTTTTCAGGATACATTGTTCTATCGAATTTTGGTTCATTTATAGGTAATGTAACGACCAAGAAATCAACTGTGTCTCTTTTAAACCTGGAAATTGAAGAGAATTGCACTTTCATTTTACCATATGAAGGAGCTGTCCCACTTAAAATAATGCGATTAGGCTCTTCTTTCACAATTGCGGCAGTTCCTCCATTATCACCTCTTTCATTTATAGCTTGAACATTATACTTATTTATGTCTTTTGTAAATGTTCCCCCATAAATATTAATAAAGTTAGTCCATTTATGAAATGCAACTGCCCTTATTAAACTCTGTTCTGATTTAATATCTATCTCTCCGGTGGGTTGAAAACCAATAAATGGCTGATTTTGAATATTAAGTCTTCTCAGCGAATCGGAACCGTTTTGCAGGAGTAAATTGTTATTCACAGCTAAATCAGCATTGACATAAATCATATTCAGGCTGAACTTTGTTTGGGCTTTAATTGTACGGTTGGATATATTCCCATCATTTGCACCATCCTTGTTATCATCTTTTAAACTGGCGGAGGCAGTAACAATTACATTGTAGGTCTTGTTTGCCCTTTCATAAATTGGTGGTGTCCAAAAGAAAAGAGCAGACTGAGATTTTTTATTTTCAACAAACCTGAAATATGGATTAGTTGTGTCTTCTTCATCCTTCAATAAAAGCTTTTGCCTTAATAACGGGTCTTCTATTGTAAATTCAAAATCAACATTTTCGACTTCACCAAAATATATCACAGTATTCACTGAATCCATAGAAACTATTTTAATACCTGATGAATCAAGAAGCAGGCGGCAGTTCAGAGTAGTTTTCTCGGGCTGAATGGTAAATGGTATTTGAAATACTTTTGAATTTCTTTCATCCGGCTTTTTATTATCATCCTCCGGTGAAGGGAGTAAAAATATTAAAGCCGCAAGGTATAATACAAAATATATTTCAATGGATTTTCTATATTTTAATTTCATTTTAAAAAAAATATATCTAAATTAATATCGGACCAACATTTTGCATTTTACATCCTGTATTTTTCATTCTTTTATTAAAATTATTGAGTCAATTTATTCACCAGAACCCGTTCGACTTCCTTTCGAACCGCTAATTCAATTTCCTCTCTTTTAAGCAGTTCAGCGGCGTTATTCAGGTTATTAACAGTATTTTTAAATTCATACAAGGCATTGTTTGTTTCTTTCATGATTTCGAGCATCTGAGGATTAGGTGCCGAGGCATTTGAATAATTTTCTGAAAGTTTTCCAACCAGAAAGGTAAGGTTGCTTTGCTGTTTTAATACTTCCAGAAACGAATCAGTAATTTTTTCAAGTTGAATAACTGTTGCAGCGAATTCCCTGCTGATTTCACCAACCTCAACCAAAAGGTCTTCAATTGTATTTTGATTTTCACTTGTTTTGGCTTTTAAGGATTCCAACTCTTCACTCGGAGTGAAAAGCATAACAACGAACATAAAAATAAGCATTAATGCCTCAAAGGCTATTCCAACCAATACTATGTCAGGATTAACATAATCAGTGAATCTTCTTAAACCAACCAGAACTAAAAGTATTGCAGCACCAAAATAAACGAATGAATTGATTGTTGTAAAATAATACCTGTTTAAAATCTCTTCCATCCATAATCCGGTACCAGAAAATAATCCAAGCGGATGTAAAATTGTAACATCCTTTTTGACATATCTGAATAATTCACGTTCTCTCACACATATTCTCCAGCTCAGTATCAGAGTAGATAAATTTGATAATTGCTTCTCAAACCTTAGCTCATTATAGGCTTCAGCAAGTGTTGCCCTGCCTTCGAGAGATGAAAGAGTGTCAATATTTTTCATATTTTTAAATCAATATAAATAATGAAATATTACTGTTTTGTACGGACAGTACATTGTTCTGATTCAACAATTCAAAAATATCATAAATCTTATATAAATAAAAACATTTCTCAAAATGAACTGAGAAAATAATTTTGGTAATAATTTTAATTTATTTTTTTTATCTATCATTTATTTTTTATTCAAAATCATTCATCATTTTGCATTTTACATTCTACATTTTTCTTAATCAATTGTCAATTTTCAATTATTTTAGGTTCTTGTACGGACTAGATTAATCAATGCAAATACGAAGAAAATAATATTTGCCATCCATCCGGCAAGAATCGGATTTATATCCGATGAATATCCGATGGTCTGCCCCACTTTAGTAAAAACAAGATAAAGAAATGATATTATCATTGCGGCTCCCATCTGAATAGCAAGACCGCCTTTTTTTCTGATTGATGCAAAAGGCACTCCGAATAAAATCACAATCAGATTGGCAAACGGAAAAGCATAATTTCCATAGTACTCTATAACCTGCTTCCTAACATCCTTGCCGCCTCGTTTTAGAATTGTTATATAATTCCACAATTCGTCATAATTCATTTCATCGGTCGAACGTTTTAGTTCAATAATCTGGCCATGTGTGAGATTCAGAGAATAATTCATCGTATCAAATCTTCGGGTGTCAACCGCTCCATTTGTGTAAAACCTCTCAATTCCATTAACCAGTCTCCAGACTGATTTCGTAGAATCCCATCTGATTTTGTCTGCTTCAATTCGTCTCGCCAGTCTTGGTTCTACCTGGCTTGTGTATTCTTCTACTGCGACTTTATTTCCTGTTTTCTGCTGTGAGTCATAATACTGCATAACGACATTTCTTGTAGGATTATCCCTGAAATACAGGTTGAATATCTGCCCTCCACCGCTTACTTTATTTAGATATTTTTGCTCTATTTCTATTTTCCTTTCATTAGCGGCAGGAACAATCCATCCGTTAAAGTATAACTGTGCAAAACTCAGAATCACGCTGAAAAAAGCGACAGGCAGCATTATCCTGTAAAGGCTAATGCCACCTGATTTCATTGCAGTAATTTCATTATTACCCGAAAGCCTTCCGACAGAAAATAAAGTTGATATCAGCATGGCAACCGGAGTCAGGAGTTTCAGTATTTCAGGAAGAAAATAAATATAGTATTTTATTATTGTCATAAAAGTAGCATTCTGGTCAATAAATTCATCAAGGCTCTCAAGCAGGTTCACAATAACAAAAATCATACAGAGTGCTATAAGTGAAAACAGCAATGTAATGGTAATTTGCTTTAATATGTATTTGTCAAGTAATGTCATCTTCCCAGGTTTCAGGTGTATTATCTTTTTCTTCTGTAGAATTGAGTATTATTGAAGAATCTCCTTCCTCCTCATTGCCTCTTAACTTCGTAGGAGAATCAACTTCTACATTTTCATTAATAATAGACTCATTAGGCAGAGCTTCACCGGTAATTCGTAATTCGTTATCCGTAATTGACTCTGTCATTCTTAGTCCCGATTTTAATTGGGATGAAGAATCTCCACTTTCTCCCTTTACTAAAGGGGGATTCAACGGGATTATTGATTCATCAACTGCTTCATTCGAAATTTGTAATTCGTATCCCGTTTTTGACTTTTTCGGCTTATATATTAAATAAAGTATGAGAAAAACAAGCTCGAAAGTGAGCAGTACAAACGATAAATTCCATAACAAAATCTGCCATGATATATTCATATACCACAGCAATTCATCTTTAAGTAAATACCATAATAAATACAACAAACCGGATGATATTATGATACTTCCCAAAACAACGACAGATAACAATATGAATATTTCTTTTGCAGCCTGTGAGTGGTTTTTTATACCTGCCGAAAAAATCACAGTTGCCTTTGATTTCACAAATTCGGGATTGAGAGAAAGAAATATGATAAATAAAACAATAAGTCCTGATAAAATTCCGATAATAATTGAAAGAACATGGAACTGGTTCTCAATCGAAAATACAGTTTCAGCATAATCTTTTCTTAATAGAGTGCTATCTATACAATCAATTCTTTTTAATAAAAGATTATATTTCGCAAGGTTGAACCTGTTCAGATATTCTTCTTTTATTGTTACATTAATCAAGGTTGGGAGTGGATTATCAGGCAACAAATCCCCCGAAATACCGCCAATATTATTATCAATCTTTGATAAACCGCTATCGGGTTTTATTAATCTTGCATTTTTCACCCAGTATAATGATTTAATATTTTGTAATGCCGATTTTATGGAATCTTCAGGAACATCCTCTTTTATTACAGCAGTGATTGTTATATTCGAACTGATATTTTGAATATACCTGTTAGCAATTATCAAAGATGAATTATAAAAACTAACAATGAAACAAACAGCAAGTGTGCTTAAAAATAACCTGATAATTGATTTTCTGTAACTCTTAACGATACAACCCATAATGTTCAAAATTTTGTAAAAAAATTAATTGTATAAGCGGAATTATTCCGTTTTTATTTCAATTTGCCATTCAATTCTATTCTCCCGACTTTCAATCACGAGTTTTTCGGCTTCTACCCTGACTCCATAACTTGGTGAGTAAAAATATTTTTTGAGTCTAAATTTTCCAACACTGCATTTTAATTCAACAATTTTATCAACTAAATAAATAAATGCTTGATTTTTCTCAATTAGTTTGATTTCAATTTCCGGTGCAAAATGAAATGATACAAACTTGGTTTTATTCAAATCACAAAAATCAATACCTATTACTTTGGAATTATCCAATTCCCATTGTTGACTACCCACTGTTATTTCTCTTCTGTGAGGTTTACCAAAACCATAGTGTTCTCCAACAAAATAAGAATCAGAAAACTCAATCATCCTCGCTTTTGTTTTATCTTTTTTTAGCCAGAATAAATCATCAACAGAATCGTTATCCCAATCGTTTTGTTCAAATCCCTCTAACCAAAGTGTATTGTGCATTCTTGTTGACCTGTATTCATTTCTTAATTCAGGATTCGGAGTATAAACATACGTTCCTGGGTCAACAATAACCGCATTATTATCAATAAATAACTCAAACGATAACTGGTCATTATGGCAATGTCCTCCTTTACCGTTTTGTCCAATGCTTCCACATCTTACAAATATTTTCATCCCATTGTTTTCTAATATATATAACCCGAAATCCTTGAATTTTTTTATTAACTTACCTGATGTAAGTGATTTATCTGTCAGATATTTATTAATCAATTTCAAAACATTTTTCATCAACGACAGCAGGTTTAAATTATCACTAATTTGTAATTCGAAATTAGTAATTAGTAATTGACCACCGTCATTATCCCCGAATTGAGGTATTAATCCTGATTCGGATATAATTGCAGATGAAAATTCGAATATTTTTATGAGTCTTTCCCTTACAATATCGTTTAATATAATCCGGTTTTCGTCATCTACTGACCACAAACCCGTTTGTAAGCTATGTCTTTTCACAGCAAAATTGTAATATGAGTTTTCCTGAGTTTTAAGAATAGTTATTTTATCTGCAGGTAAATTCAGAATTAATGACAACGCAGTGAAGACCATTTCAGAAGAAAAATAATGATAATTAGTTGATGACTCAAAGTTGCTTCCATCCTCATTGAATTGATAAAGAATTTCATTACAAAACTCATTTATTGCAAAATTCAACCAAGAATTTGTTTCCTCTATTTCTGGTAAATGTGATGAAATAAAAACAAGTCCTGTTAAATTGGCAAGATAATGATTACCCCTCATTCCTGATGACCATTCAAGGTTATCAATAATATGCTTTCCGTGTTCATATATGCTTTTTATGAAATAATAATCAAAATCTTCTGTCATTCTGAGCGTTGTCGAAGAATCTCCACTTTCCCCATTTACTAAAGTGGGATTCAGGGGGATTTTGGAACCTTCATTTGCGGTTTCATTCGTAATTCGTAATTCGTCTTTC
>JAKAKE010000109.1 GCA_021824625.1 Bacteroidota bacterium
TTTATATATTTCAAGAAGGAAATCAGGAACTAATTTTTCCTGTAAAAATGTAAATGATGTGTCAAAAATTGATAATACAACTACTCCTATAACTGAGATAATAATTTTTTTTAAACCCGGAAGTGATTCAAGCCTGAAAAGGGTTTTGAAGGGTAAAGTGGAATAACGGGAGAACAGCAATGCAGGCAGAAGCATTAAGAATAACTGAGAAAGTCCTTCAATATAACCAATAAATTTTCCATGGGGCAAAGGCAGGAAAATTTCGACAGCTACACCGCTCGTAATATACACGAGCATAATAATAATCAGAAAATTATTAGCGAATTTTACGTGTGAGAATTTCGGCTGAATAATTGGATTCTGCAATTCCTGATTTGGACTAAGAGTATCCTGCATCTACTTGCTGTCTTTCTGCTTGATTACTTCAAGCAATTTATTATATGCAGCATCAGGTTTTGCGATGAGCTCACCCGATATGAAGTACCTGTCAAGTTCTTTGCCTTTATAATAAAAGAGAATTAAAACTCCGTTAGGAGCAGATTCTAAACTTCCAAATAAAGACTTTATGACTTTCCTGTCCTCATTATTACTCGAAACAAGATAGGTTGGAACAAAATCCTGTGCTATAAGTAATTTTATTTTATCATCCTTTAATAAATGAGGACTATAATTAAATGTATTCAAACTTGTATTTAAAAGCACAAATAATATTTTATTGGTACTTTCAGCTTCGGTTTTGGCTGAATAAAAATTTTGCCAGGAATCAATTAATTTATAAGTGTTATCAAGCATCATATAATTTAATTGTTCTTTACTGATGACTTTTAATCGTCTTACTTCCTTTCCTTTTGATGTAAGTTCAATCAAAGCAGGAATCCCTAAAATGTCAAACTGGTCTTTTGCAAGTTGTTTATTCAATTTATTATTAAGAACAATTCTTGCAAGAATATATTTAGATTTTAATTGATTTTTCAATTTTTCATTTGAAAATACATTTCTGTCAATTTCCTTACATTCTTCGCTCCATAATGAGTAAAAGTTAAGTAGAATCGGTTTGTTTTTCTTTGCGGCAACAATAAGTGCATCATCATAGCTCATCCAGTTCAGAGGCTGTTTTTCAGGAACAAAATAAAGTATGAATGCAAAAACAGTAACTGCCAGAAAAGCAATAGCAAAAATATTGGTGTATGTTTTATCATTCTGTTTCATTATTCAATCCCTTTGTCTATTTGAATAAAATTGAAATTGAATAGTGCCAGGGCAATGAATCCAAACATTGCCGAGAACCCCCATAACAGCTTCTCAAGCAGAAAAGTTGCACCTGAAACAAGTGATTCTGCCGCTTCCTGAAATCCGCCGGGGAAGTAGAAATCAGCAATGAGCATAGCAATACTGCTGTCCCAAAAGTAATTGTTCACAACCATAGACATAATACTGTTGGATAACATCCATATAATCAAAATAATAATATTTGTAAAACCCGGGAGCCAGCAGCTAAGAAGAGAGCAAATTGTGATATATGTTATTGCTTCACCCAGAAACAAAGCATGTGTCCCGATGAATTTAAGAAAATCAAAGTGTGTATTAACAGGAACAATCATGGATAATATGACAACAGGTATAGTTCCTATTACTAACATTAAAATAAATATTGTCAATGAAGTTGAAATTATTTTTGTCAATAGGAAATCAGCTCTCGTAATTGGTCTGCTCAATACAGTTCTTATCCAGTGGTTTTTTATATCATTTGAAATAATTCCAGCACCAAATATTAGTGATAATAGTGGAACAAGAATTGAAAATCCCTGTGACAATAATGCCTGTAAATTTAATGATTGAATTGGTCCTTCAAGATTATAAGCCCCGACAAAGTAGGGGACGAAATTTACCAACAGACTAATAAGCAATAGAATACCTGAGGTGATAATTACCGAAAGATTCCACATCTTACGAAATTCGAGAAAAAGCAGTTTTAGTGAAATTCCTGTCATAATGAAATCCTTTCATCTCTGAATTTTCTGAAAGCGTCTTCAAGAAAGCCTGATTCCATTGATGAAGTCTCATAATCTCCAACCAGCGAACCTTCATTAATGAATAGAACACGGTCGCAGATTTTTTCAACTTCTGTCAGGTTGTGAGAACTGAATAAAACTGTTATACCGGCCCTTTTCTTTGATTCAAGAAAATCTCTTATTTCAAACACTGATGGCGGGTCAAGAAAAGCGGTTGGTTCATCAAATATTACCAGTTCCGGTTTGCCGAGAAATGCCTGTATGATCTCAATTTTTTGTCTCATTCCCCTCGATAACGATTGTAAACTTTTTTTATGAGATGCAGTCATATGGAACGCTTCTAATAAATACCTGATTTCAGATTCAATATTTTCAACTCCTGCAAGATAAGCATTTATATTCAGGTATGATTCTACATTTACTACTTTCGATATATACTGCATATCAGCCTGGTAGCCGAGTTTTTTTCTAACCGACAAATCATCAGGTTGCTTTTCGAATATATTGACAGAACCCTTGTCAGATTTCAGAAACCCCAAGATTATTTTTAATAATGTTGTTTTACCTGCACCATTGGGGCCAATTAATCCGGTAATTTCACCCTGGTAAATCTCAGTTGACATATCCTTTAAAGCTTGTGTAGGGTATTTGGATTTTGCTTTATATGTTTTAGAAACATCTTTTATACTGATTGCTGAAATTTTACTCATCTTCACAAATTATATTTAAACATGATTTTCAAAATACCTAATATTTAATTTATTACAAAATAATTGCTTATTGAAAATAAAAAAAGCGTAGTAACAATTGCCACTACGCTTTTTATCGAACAAATTAATTTCTATTCGTGAGTAAGTCTGACGGTTTCTATCTTCATGTTACATTCGGGGAAGTAAACTCCGTCAATGAATTTATGTTGATAGCCATCTTTAGTTATTTTAATACTATAAGTAGAAGGATGGCATAATCCCTCGAACACAACCCTGCCCTCATCATTTGTAGTGCCTTCTCTTACTATGTCATCACCGAGGTAAACCTTAACATTAGCACCATGAATAGGCTGTTCAGTTTCATTGTCAATAACCTTCAATTTTAGAACTGCAGTACAGCATGTATCGTTTGAATTTCTCTGAAGCTCTTTGTAGATTGGCTTTGTTTCATTACATCCGAGGTGTTCTTCAAATTCAATTGCACCATAACCTTCTTTATGTATGCTGAAACCATAATCACCTTCGCATAATTCGAAAAACTTTGCAACTCCATTCTCAACAGTTTGGGTTGCGATTAGTTGCCCATTCTTCCAAAGCTTTACTATTGCTCCATTAAGAGGTTCCTGTGTATCTTTGTCCTTTGGAAATACATGGAATTGGCCATTGCAGCATGTATCTTGTCCTTGCTCTCTTTGAAGAAGCCTTGTTTCTTCAATTACATTGTTACAAGTCATTGTAACATCAAATTCGTCACCTGTGTAATGGTCTTTTGAAATTGTTAAGTGGTATGTACCTTCGCAAAGCTCGACAAACTTGGCTAACCCTTCCTGAACGGATTTTTGATATAATAGAGTCCCGTTATGCCATAGTTTAACGATTGCACCATTCAAGGGTTCATTGTTGTCTTTATCTTTTGGATAAACTTTGATAATTCCTCTGCAACAAGTATCTTTCATTACAAGAAGTTTGTTGAAATGTACAGTATCGTCGCATCCCATCTCGAATGAAAATTCATTACCCTTGTAATTCTCGTGGCTGTACGAAATTCCATATTCACCCTCACAGATGAATCTAAAAATAACATTTCCTTCTTCATCTGTTTTATACAAACTTAACTTGTGGTTGCCTTTCCATAAGCTTACGGAGACATGAGATATAGGCAGACCTGTAGCGGAATCTTTGGCATTGAAGAAAATGGTTCCATTGCAGCAGGAATCATGTTCACTTTCCATCAATTTTGTAAATTCCTTGCTTTCATTTCCGCCGATTTCTACATTAAATTCCTGGTGTTTATAACCATCTTTCAAAATATCAAATGAATATTTTCCGGCACAAAGTTCCGAGAATATGACAAATCCGTTTTCTACTGTTTTCTTTCCTTTGAAATCATCTCCCTTCCACATTTTTACAACGGCACCATTTAACGGGTCATTGTTTTTCTTATCTTTAACGTAAATTTTTATCTGGCTTTGACATGGTTCATTATGCTGAACCATTTTTCTTTCAAATCTTGCAGTGTCATTACAATCAATTTGGAAAGAAAATTCCTGTGCTATCCATCCTTCTTTAGTCAGAGAAATTCCATATTCACCTTCACATATTTCCCTGAATACAACCAATCCATCTTCATTCGTCTTGTATTCGGATATTTTCTTGCCGCCTTTCCAAAGTTTTACTGTAACACCGGGTAGTGGGGTATTCATTAATGAATCTAAAGCAACGACTTCAATGACACCTTTACAGCATGAATCGAGGCTTGCTTTGCTTTGCATTAATTTGGTAACTTCTTTTGTCTCATTACATCCTAACTCAGCGCTAAATTCAATATGCTGGTAACCTTCAAAGAATACATCAACACCATACTCACCTTCACATAGCTCAGCAAATTCAGCGTATCCATTTTCGACTTTCTTTTCCATGATTAATTGTCCGTCTTTCCAGAGTTTTACGAGTGCTCCATTCAATGGATGGTCGTCTGATTTGTCTTTCGGGAAAATTCTTAGAATCCCATGACAGCAGGAATCATCTGTCGGTTTCAAGCTCCTTGCAATGTTGACTGTATCATCACAATCCATATGCAGGTTGAATTCCTGTCCGTAATACTTATATTTAAATATTGATATTTGGTAGTCACCCTCACAAATACCACGGAAAACCACCATTCCTTCTTCATTTGTTTTGTATTCATTTAATTTATGTTCGCCTTTCCATAATCTGACAGTAGTTTGTGGCAGTGGTAATTGAGTAGCTGAATCCAGTACGGTAAGGTTTATTACACCATTACAACAGCTATCCTGTTCATCATTTGATAAAAGATAGAATGAAAGGTCAAGAGTATCGCAATCATTTAGTTCAAATGCTTTTTCAATAACTTTATAACCCTCTTTTGCTAACCTGAGCCAGTAATGCCCTTCGCATACGTGTTCGAATACTAAAATACCCTGGTCATTTGTATGGGCTTTTCTGATTAATTTATCGCCGCGGCTTAATCTGACTTCGACACCCGCCAATGCAGTGCTGTCAAGATGTTTAAATGTACGAATAGTAACCATACCGCAACAACTGTCATCATGCAGTAATTTAATGGGAACATTTTTTCTGTCATTATCGCCAACGAAGCTTGCAGCTTTTGCCTGGAGAGCTTTAAAATCCTCGTGTGTTATTTTTAGGTCAACTTTACTGATGTCATCGGGCATTCTGTTCAAAGTAAATTTACCGTCTTCATCGGTTGTGTCAGTGCCAAGCAATCCCTGTATTGCGGTGCCGCTATTGATTGCTTCAATAATAGCATTCGGTACACCATTATCCTGCTCATCTTTTATAACACCTGCAATCATATTGCTGTCGTTTGGATTTGTGTTATTATCTTTGGTGCAGGCTAGAATAAAAATAAAGGTCAGAAAAAGTACCGGCAATAAGAAACGTGGTAATTTTTTTAATCTGTTCATGGGGTCCTCAATAAAATTTTTATAAAAATTAATATTATTCACCTCTTAGATAAGTAATAACACTTATAATCTAAAAAGGTTGCAGAAATTTTTTTAAAAATTTTATTTTTTTTTAAATTTCTATTTAACTATTTGGTTATTAAAAACTTACTTATATTATTATTTATTCTTATAAAATATATACCGGCATCAAGTTTACTCAAATTAATGCGATATTCTCTCTGATTAGGAGCAATTACATCATTTTCAATAGTTTGTCCGAATATATTATATACTTGTATTGTCAGGTTATTGTCAAATCCATTTTTGAATCTGATAATTATTTCGGAATTAGCTTCATTTTGATAAATTTTAAAAAACTGATTTTCCGGGTTATTCTCTAATACATCAGTTGTCATTGGTATAAATGATACCCTATTACCTGTATAATGCGGCACTGCCAATTCATTTTTGATGGAATTATAATAAATATCGCTTGGACCCCAAAATCCGGTTTTAAAAACAGTCAAATTATTAATATCATCAATACTGCATTTGAGGATTTTACCAACACTGTCTGTTGACATCATATCTTCCCAACATGCAACATATAAATTTCCATTTCCGTCTGTTACAATTCCATCGAAATAATTAAAATTCGTAAAGTCATATCTCGTTTCAGCCCAGGTCTTTAAATCAAATACTATTATTTGGGCAGGTATCCCATAAGTTGTTACAAACAATTTGTTGTTATCATATATTATTCCATTAGGATAAGTGCTTTTTAAAAAATTGTAAGGAGTAAGGGGCCCTTCAATTAGGTTGTACATAAATAGCTTTCTTTGCTGTATATCAGTCATGAATAGATTTTTATCTTCATCAATTGTTATATCTACGATTTTTGTAGCATCAGGTATAATATAATCAAACACCACACTACCGTCTGACAGATTAAATCCTTTTAAAACACTCATATCAACAACAAATAAAGTATCCTCAACAATTATCATTCCCCTCGGAGATGATAATTCTCCATCAATGAAAACAGATATTTCGTTAGTATTGCTTAAAGCAAGAACTTGTCCAGATTGATTGTTAGAAATTAAATACCTGTCCCTTGCAGCATCATAAACAATGCTTTTCGGGTGGCTGTATTCCTGGGAATATACTTTTTCAAATGATAATAATACAAATAATGCGATAAACATGTACATTAAAGATTTCATAATAAAATTCCTAAAATAATTTATAAAACTCATTGTCTATTTCATAGCAGTATAAATATTTCATTTACTTAATTAATTTTTGCTATTTGTCAAACTATAAAATAGGATTTTTTTCCACACAAATCAAAATTGAGATTGGAAAAATTGTTAATAACATATTTCAGTGTGTATTTGATTTATATTTACTTTTGAATCCCTTATCTAATCAAATACAAAATTTAATCAAGGTGAAAAATTGGGCGGCACATATATAAATGAGTTTGACAACGTTTATCCTTATGCGAAAAAGTTCGCAGGAGGCAGGGAGAAATCAGTTAAGATAGATTTTGAATCCTTCGGTTCAAAAGTTCCTCCACATTCTCCCGAAGCTGAAATGGCTGTAATCGGTTCAATGATGCTCGAGCAGTCCTCGATTGCCAAGGTTATTGAAATTCTTGAAGTCGAGAGTTTTTACAGTGAAGCAAACCGTAAAATATATGATGCAATACTCGGAATGTTCAACAGGAAAGTTGATGTTGACATTATCACTTTATCCGAAGAGTTGATTAGTAGAAATCAGCTTGAGGACATTGGCGGAACAGCATATCTGTCGGACATCAACCGTAAAACACCGACTGCCGCAAATGTAGAACATTACGCAATGATTGTTCAGGAAAAATACCTTAAAAGGTCACTGATTACCACCGCAGGAAAAATTCTTTCGAGTGCTTATGATGAATCAACAGATGCCCTCGAAGAAATTGACCAGGCTGAAAGCGAAGTGTTCAAACTTTCCGACAAAAGATTTCACAAAGGATATGTCAAAATTAAACCTATAATTTATGACGCTTTCAAGCTGATTGAAAGCCATGCGGAATCGGGTAAAGGCGGTATGCTGGGGATTCCCTCGGGCTTTAAAAAGATTGATGATTATCTCGGAGGCTTTCATGCTTCCGATTTAATAATTGTTGCCGGGCGTCCTTCAATGGGAAAGACCGCACTTGCTATGTCAATGGCGAGAAACATGGCAGTCGAGTATAAAAGGAAAGTCGGCTTTTTTTCGATTGAAATGGATTCACAGCAATTAGCT
>JAKAKE010000068.1 GCA_021824625.1 Bacteroidota bacterium
CATCCGCGGTTCGGCAAAAGTAGACTACATCGGCGATTCGGCAAAAGTAGACTACATCGGCGATTCGGCAAAAGTAGACTACATCGGCGATTCGGCAAAAGTAGACTACATCGGCGATTCGGCAAAAGTAGACTACATCGGCGATTCGGCAAGTGTGAACTACATCCGCGGTTCGGCAAGTGTGAACTACATCCGCGGTTCGGCAAAAGTAGACTACATCCGCGGTTCGGCAAGTGTGAACTACATCGGCGATTCGGCAAAAGTAGACTACATCGGCGATTCGGCAAAAGTAGACTACATCGGCGATTCGGCAAATATTTTGGGTTATTATAATTTTGATATTTCAAATATCAAAAACATTCAAGATAACGCCTTAGTCATTAATAAAAATAAAGATGCTATAAAAATTATAACATCAAAAGGCATCATTGAAAATATATATGATTTAATCAAATAGGAGGTAATTATGTCATTAGATTTAGAAGTAAAAGAAGAGGCGCTTTTAACAGGCGAATCAAAGGCTGTTTGTTCACATGTTTACGATCTGGGAATTCAGGTTAGTACTTTCAACGGAAAAGATATTGAACAGCATAAAATCATGATCATGTTTGAATTGGAAAAACGAAGTAAGGAAACAAACAGAAGATTTCTTGTTAGCAAAGAATATACGCTTTCCAGTTCAAAACGGTCAAATCTCATGAAAGATCTGGAATCATGGCGCGGAAAACCGTATGCAGTCGGCGATAAAATCGATGTTACAAAACTCATCGGAATCAATGCCAACCTTACAATCTCAGAGAATGATAAAGGGTTTCCTCTCATCGATAAAATTCTACCGCCAACCGGTGAAACTTTAAAAGCAGAAGTCAAAAGCGACTTTATGCCAGATTGGGTTTGGAAAAAGATCCAACAGGGAAAATTTGAGAATCAAAATCATCTTAACCCATGGGCTGAAGAACAGAAAAACGATGATAAACCACCGTTTTAAATGATTAAGGAGGAATAAATGCAGCTCTACAATATTGATAAGATGCTTGAGGATCTCTTTGACGAAATGGACAAATATGCTGAGGAACATGAAGGCATAGTTGATCAATCTTATGTCGAACTTCTTGATATGCTCAATATGGCAAAAGATGAAAAGATTCTTAACATCGCAAAATATATGAAAGGACTTGACGTTGAAATAAAAGCCTTTCAGGAAGAGATCAAAAAACTTCAAGCAAGAAAATCAGCAATTGATAATAAATACGATTATCTTCACAATTATATTTGCAATCATGCTGATAAAGGTAAAAAAATCCAGGACTCAACAACTGTTGTTTCATGGCGAAAAAGTGAACAGGTTGTTGTTGTTGATGATGTTGATGGATTACCGGAAATTTTTGTAAGAACCAAAACCGTCAAAGAACCTGACAAGCAATTGATAAAAGAATCTTTCAAAATGGGAAATGAAGTTCCAGGGGCAAAGATCGTTGAAAACATGAATCTACAGATAAAATAGATTTATAAATTATTGATCTTATCTGTAAAAGTTTACCGATAAGATCAATTAAATTTTTTTAAAGGGAGGCTAATTATATGTATGAAAAAATTACACTTGAAAATCTGAAAGGCGGTATTGTCGAGGAACGATTTCAGTATGAATTAAACAGGGTTCTGGAAAACATTTCCGATCCAAATACCGATCACAGAAAGCCGAGAGAAGTCAATATAAAACTTGTCTTTAATTCGGATGAAGAGAGGGAAAACATTGCGTTTTCTCTGGTTGTGACATCAAAACTTGCGCCGGTAAAAACAATTGGCGGAAAACTTGCGTTATCGGCAGCAGGTGAGCAACCCGGATTATTCCAGGAAACATCAAAGGAAATTCCTTTGCCAATACCTGAAAATAATCAGGAATTAAAGATTGGAGGATTAAATGTTAGATAAAAGTTTTATTGAAAAAATTGAAGACATGGTAAAAGAATCAACAGTAGAAATTGATGGAAAAACTTTTGCCAGAGAAAAACTAAATCCTATAAAAGATTACGATAATATTGATCCTATTAAAGCGCAAACACTGACGGCTCTTATTGACTATATCGATTCTCAACCAGATCCAAAAATATCGGATTTGATAATTACTATTGAAAATGAAAAATCCGTAAAAATCATGTCAAGTCTTACAGGCTGTTTTAATGAAAGAATCTGTTTTATGGAAACAAAATATAATGAACCAAAAAGAGAAATGGATAATTTTATTTCATTGGAACGGTTTATTGTTATGTGTATTTCAAATTTCAAAATGAATGAAGATTTACAAAAAGTTCTTATACTTCTCTCCAAAGTCACAGATTCAAATATTAAAACTATTCTTGATGACGGAATAACTCAGCAGGTAAATATCAAAGCCGGGATATCAATGGAAGGAGAAGCGAAACTTCCTCCAATTGTTTCGCTTATTCCATACCGGACATTTAGTGAAATTGAACAACCTGAAAGCAAATTTCTTTTAAGAGCAAAAAAAGTTGATGACGAAATTAAATATGCTCTTTTTGAAACCGATGGCGGAGCATGGAAAAACGATGCAATATCAAATATTAGAAATTGGCTGCTTTCACAATTATCATTGATAAACAAATCAATAGTAATTTTGGCATAATCAGGAGAATACAATGATAATTGCAGTTGATTTTGATGGAACTATTGTCGAACATCGTTTTCCTGCTATAGGACCGGAAAAACCTAATGCCTTACAGACATTGAAACATCTTCAAGGTCAGGGCCATAAAATTATAATTTGGACTTGCAGGGAAGATTCATACATTGAAGAAATGAATATTTGGTTTAAAGAAAAAGGATTTAAGCCTGATGCAGTCAACCATAATTTTGATAAAAAATTGAATTTCGCCAGACATAAAATATATGCTGACATTTACATTGATGACCGGAATCTGGGTGCGATCATCGACTGGTCAAAAATTGAGAATGAACTAAAAAGGATTAAGTTTTAAAATGGAACAGAAAATAAAAGAAACTGATATCGTTAATCAAATTCTTGCATACTTACGAATAAACAAAGTTTTTTGCTGGAGACAGGGGACGGGGAAATTTTTCAGTGAATATAAGGGCAAGCGACGGGCTTTTTCCAGCGGAGTACCGGGCTTGCCCGATATTATCGGGGTATTAAAAAACGGAAGAATGCTAGCCATAGAGGCAAAAATACCAAAACGGAAAGGAAATCTTTCGGAACATCAAAAAGAAATTATTGCAATACTTGAGAAAAATAATGCATTGGTTTTTGTTGCTACAGGTATTGATGATGTTATCGAAAAAATGGAAGGTATTATTTAGGAGGGGAAAAAAATGAAAATGTCAGATGATCTTTTAAAACTTGAATCGATCGTCGGTAAAAATAAACTTCGTGAAATTTGTACATCATTAAAAAAGCGGATTATTTATTTTCCAAGAAAAAAAAGACCTTCACGGCAGATAATAAATTTATTCGGAGATCAATTTCAAAATGTATATGAGGAATTTAAAGGATATGCGATTTATTTTCCTGAATCAATTGGAAAAGAAATTATCAAAGAAAACATCAGGATTGATTACTGGAAAAATAATAAATCGTTTTCAAGACTTGTCAAAGAATACAACAGGTCTATTGATAATATCAGAAAAATATGCCGAAAGCATCCGGATAACCAGAATGAAATATAAAATATTATTTATTTTGTTATTTATTGAGTTCAATCTATTTTCTGAAAGTTCAATACAAATAAATAACGAAGTTATTCGATTATCTTTTAAGTATAAAGTTAATCCAAATCTTGTTTTTGCAATAATTGAATGCGAATCAACTTTTAACGAGCGAGCAATTTCAAAAAATATAAGCGGCTCCGGGATGTCAATAGGCCTTATGCAGTTAAATACTTGTAATAGAAATTGGCCGTTATGCGATTATTTTAATGTTTCAAAGAATATCGAGGAAGGTGTTAAAACGCTGAAAGAATGTTTGGAATTATCAAAAGGCGATATTGATAAGGCTTTGATTTATTATAATTTTGGTTATGGAAATTATGAGATGAAAAAGAGACCCCTTCCGCAGATCACAATAAATTATGTCAAGAAAGTAAAATCATACTACATTTATTATATGGGAAAAAAACAGGACATTCTGTCCGGTAGCGAATGTAGAATTATAAAGGTTTTAACATGGAGGAAAAACAATGTCAAAAACATATAAAGCATCAACGTTTTATGAAAAAAAACTTGAAAAAGTCATGGAGCGTTTTAATATAACAAAAGATGATTATCTTTATAATTGGGATCGCTTTGGATGCTGGGTGCAGTTCAAATATAAGGGTGAAATGTATCGTTTTGATCATAGTGTCGAGAATGCAAAACAGCATGGCCATGAAATCAATTATGGATCTGACTCTTTTGCTCAATTGATTCTTGCCCTTGAGGATCTGGCCCGGATTGCAGAACGCGGAATTTATGATATACAAAAATGGATTGTTGGAATGAGATATCTCCCCGCTCCGGATTTACCATCGTTTTTCCGTGCTTTAGGATTTTCTGAAATGCCTACCATTGAAGATGTAAAAAAGAAATATAAAATGTTGGCCCGTAAACTTCATCCGGATGCAGGAGGAACATCAGAAGATTTCAACACTTTACAAAATGCTTATGAAAAATGTTTAGGTTATCTAAGTGAAAAGAATGAATAACAATAAATGGAGTAGTGGCAGAATTATAATGCAGGTTTTAATGAGAAGGATCGCAACCTTTGGCTTCCTGGCTTTCATCAGACCTCGTGATTTTTGCGAGTAAGCCCAGGTGAAAAAGTCTGTTATGGATGATTATCCTACTCCATTTATCTTTATATAGGAGATTACTATGAGAGAAACATGTCTTTTTTGTGTATCAAAACACATAGCGCAGGCGATAGTTTTAATCGCAGAATCAGCCAAGGGATATCCGTTTCATTTATGGATTGCAGTCGGTCATCTTGCCGAGGCTGAGGATGAATGTGTTAGTGAATTCCCTGAATTGACTGACAACATTCGAAAAGTCAGATTGTCAATAATGGGACAGGAAGGAACTTTCCTCCATACTGACTTGATGGATCTGCTTATAAAAGTCCGAAGAATCGCAGAACCTTATAATAAAATATCAGAGGAAGAAAGAATCAAACGGATAATAATTAATCAGTGTATACGAGAAAAGAAATGATCGGTATAATTGGTTTTGAAATGGAGGATAAAATGAAAAGATTGCTTAAAAACATCATAGATTATTTATGGAGATGGTCAAACACTCATTTGTCATTATCAATGCAGTGTACTTTTTGCGGACAATTTGGAATGTGGTTATTAACAATGAGAAATAAAGAAAGATATCATATATGTGATAAGTGTTATAAAGATTTTAAGTATTTTGAGAGTCGCGGATATAAATCATCATATTGGGGAGGGCTTGGTCATAAATGATATGCTGAGCAAGGAAAGAAATGTGAGAACTAACGAAATATCGGATTTCTGGATAGATCAAGCCTGTAAAATGGTAAAGATATGGAGTGGCGTTTCACAAAAGATTGAACAGCAGAAAGATATTAAAGATGGTCGTTATAATTGGTATGGATTTGGAGAGGAGGAATAATCATGAAAATAGTACAAGTCGGAAATCGATATATTTTTGAATGTGAATTTGAAGAAAGGCATTTTCCGAAACAAGCAGGGTTCAAGTGGGATCCTGAAATCAAGAAATGGTGGACGGATGATTATGAAAAATGCAAGAAACTTGATTGTATTGTAACACTGGCGAAAAATAAAGATATTTTAAATTAATATTTGACTTTTTCTGGAATGGGCTATATAATATTCCTTGAGAAACAAAAAAGTTTTGTTTTAACAGTTAGACCCTGTTAATTCAAAATATACAGATTCGCAAGGAAACAAAAACGGCTTTTATCCGTGTTACGGGTGAAATTCGTACTGAGAAGCCCATGCATGAGGTGGGATATTCAGGCTTTCCTTGTGAGGTCTGTTTATCCGGTCTACACCTCTTGCATGGGCTTTTTTGTTTCCTAATAATTCACAAGGATATTTTATGACAAAATTCGATTCCGAATTAAGGTTCATGAACGCCTATTCCCATCTTACAGCAATCGCCGACTTATTAAGACAATGTTTTAAAGCGGAATTTTATGAAGATACTTTGCCGGCTTTAAGTTCATTGATCCAATTTCAACTAAAAGAAATCAATGATGCATATTATCAATTATGGAGAGGAGACTTAAAATGAAAGAATTAACAAAAATTATCGAAGAAAAAGACGGTATCCAGACCGTCAATGCAAGAGAATTACATGAGTTTTTAGAATCAAAACAGGATTTTTCAACATGGATTAAAAACCGTATTGAGAAGTATGGCTTTATCGAAAATGAAGATTACACGCTCCATAAATTTGTTGAACGTGGAAATTCGGGAGCCCAAACAAAAATCGATTACCATATTTCCATCGACATGGCAAAAGAGTTGTCAATGGTTGAAAACAACGAAAAAGGAAGACAGGCAAGACGATATTTTATTGAATCGGAAAAAAAACTAAAAAAAGTTATTGCTATTAAAGATGATGCAAAGATCACAACTGCATATCTTGAAGGACTGCTATATCTTATAAAAGCGCATGACAGAAAACAAAGCGAATTCGAAATAAGGTTAAGGACTCTTGAAAGGGAAGTCGATAACAAACCATTTAATCCCTTGCCAATTATTAAGAATAAAAGTAATGATTCTTCAATTATTCTTTTCTGGAAATATTTTCTGAAATGTTATTCTGAGGATTTACTTGAAAACCAGGTTATTCCATACGGCAACGAATTGATTTTAAGTATTCCAAATATTTTGAAGATAGTAAAATCTTCCGCTAAGCTCGACGGATATAAAATAAATCTTAATATATCCGATGCCGATGTTCATCTTCGCAGCTGTCATAAAGCCGTGCGTATCAATAAATCACTTATAAATGATTTGTTTCATCTCGACATTACTTTTGGAAATGCTTTCTATGTCTATTCAGTCCAGAATGAATACGATGAATTCATCCGAAAAATCGAGAAAGATTACTGACAGTAAAAGTGACAGTAAGCCGCCAAGAAATCAATAAAAAAAGCCTTTAAAACACCGTTATATTGCGTTTTAAAGGCTTATTTTCAGCCCCTAGGGGGATCGAACGCATTTCATTTTCTGACACAAATCATGTCTATATAACAATTTACAAGATTTTTGAATTTTAAAATGACAGTAAGAATGACAGTAGACTCTTGTATTTTTTAGCAGATTATTCTATAAAATTCCATTTATGGAAATACGACTATTGTCGCTTTTTAAGCGGTCTGACAGGAGATACTATACTGCGGAATATGAATTAAATCAACAAAAACATTCAGTAAGTCTCAAAACAGACAATGAAAAAGAAGCCTGGGAAAGATGGCATAAGATTGCAAGATTCTATGATGAAGACAATATCTTAGTTGTAAAAAAAATCAATCTCGATCTTGCATTGAATGAATTTATTTTATCACGTGATAAAACAATTCAGGAAAGTACAAAGGTCTCAGATAAATATCGAATAAATTTTTTCAGAAATTATTTTAAAAAAAATAATATTATTGACACAAGTCAACTTGATGAATCATTTATAGATAATTTTTTCTCGAATCTTAACAATAAGGATTTATCCAATAAAACAATAAATAATTATGTAACGGTATTGAATATGTTCTTTAAGTTTTGTGAAGAAAAAAAATATATCCGGATTATATTTAATCTAAAAAAGTTCTGGAAGAAAAGAAAAAAAGAAAAGATAAAAATAATCGATATAAAAGAAGCCCGATTTATTATTGAAAAGATAAAAGAAATTCAAAATATAAAAATTAAAACATTTCTACTTTTCCCGTTTTTCACCGGATTACGGCATTCGGAAGTCAGAGGATTGAATCGGAAAAACATTGATTTTAAAAATAGAATTATCTCGGTTTGCGAAAAAATGACGGTTGGAAATAAAAAGCCAATATCATTATTGAAGTCAAAAGCAGCGTATCGCAAGGTTCCTATAATGAAGGAATTCGAAGTGTATCTTAAAGAATACCTGGACTTTAATAAAAACGAATATCCTTTTATCTCAATGTCAAACGATGCTACAATGTGGCATATCAGCAAACTGAATAAAGATCATAAAACTGCTTATAACTTTCATCAAGGAAGGCACTTTTTTGCATCGCTTTTAATCGATAATAAATTCAGTATGAAAGAAATACAAACCATTCTCGGACACGAAAATATTTCAACTACCCTTGATACTTACGGGCATCTTATCCGGGAATGGGATATTAAAAAGTTCGATGATATTGATTTTTAAAAACAAAATATATTCATACTTGTATGATTGAATAAACATTGGGTGCTGATCCACTCGTATGAGGACGAATTATTTCACCTTTATTTAAATGCAGAAAAAAACCCGCCGAAGCAATGACAAATTGGCCCGCTCCGGGATTTATGTAAAAATAAGCCAATCTACTGTTTAGCCCTATTGAGATAACAGATGTTGTCAACTCACTTGAATTTTTTGAAAAGCCCCAAGCACTACCATACCTTTCCTTTTTCCCTTATAGTCAAGAAGGTCTGGAAATAAAGAAAATAACTTATCTGACGTAATTTATCCTAAATATGATATTTCAAATATCGCATAATTGGCATAACAAGAATTGCCAGAAGTGTGCGGTCGTAAAATATCACCTTTTTTGAAGTAAAGACATATTGATACTGTTTCGGGGAATAGAGTTGGCTCGGCACTCAAATTCCATCCAATAAATCCACGTCTTTCAGAAGCGGATAATGATGACGCATTAGTTGTCAATGATGAACTATTAACTGAAATACACATTCCTCCCGCAACACCATATCCAGTATTAACGGCGAACGTTATTGCATATCTCCCGCTTCTATTTATTATGATTTCAAGTCCTTTTGTATTTGATGAATATCCCGTTGAATGATTTTCAGAAAACATATTTCCGATATTCTCTACAGAGTTTGTAAAACGCATTATCTTATTGTCTGTTGAACCATAACCAGCATACGTGTTCAATACGATCTGACTTGTTATTCTCTCACCTACAACTTCCCAAAAACCACTTGTTGCGGATTCTTGCAATACAATATAATCATCTATTTTTGGCAGCCATATTGCGGCCAATCCGTCAGATGTTATTTTACTCTCTCCGCCATCAGCATCAATTATTACTTTGTTTGTCCCGCCTTTTACGTTTGCTATTTCAATACGCCGCCCTAAATTGTCTGCTCTTGTAGGCAATGTTATTGTTATATCTCCAGAAGTGGTATCAACTTCTATTCTATCATATCCATCACCGTCAAGAATAACATAGGAAGCATTTTTCATTATAGTTGATTGAGTTATCGTAGGAGTAGCCCAAAGAGATTTCCCGTTTCCCAGCGATGATATCCTTTGGCCGGAAGTTCCCATATCAGCCGGTAAAACAACCTTATACAACGAAAGTGATCCAACAACCCCACTTGCCGATGCAAACGACCCGAGACACCTTCCATAAGTTGCGTGATAATACCCGCCTTTAACTTCCGACCAGGTAGGCGCTGTTTTTGAAACTGTATATAATCCTTTACCGATATTTGCATAAGAGTCATTTTTCCCGGCGGCACAGTAAATATACCATGTTCCGTCGGATTGAGTTGCTCCGATCGACGCCCAGGTAAATGTCTGGTCCGCGGATTCCCAGACTGTATCAATATTCGGTATTGTATAAGCGGATCCTTCCGGCAGTTCTGCCCGAAGGGTAGGATAATCGGCATCTATTATCTTTGTGGTTTGAGTAGATTCGACAAAAAATCGTGTTCCGGTTTTGATTGTCGGCGGGTTATTACCGTTAAGTTCAACGAGAAAAAGTTCACCTTTTGCAAGGATATTCTTTTCATAAGCATCTATAATATGCTGAAGGTTGGAATCGTGGATTAAATCGTCTTTAAATGATAACATATATTTCTCCTTTTTTTTACTTGATTTATTATCAATTTGAGCCTATAATTTATATATGAAACAATTTTTAGTCGTATTTGCATTCTTCTTTCTTTTTTCATGTGCCACTAATAGTGATTATCGAAGTAAGGTAAAATTCGCCGTTATACCTGATAATACTGTTGTTTCAATGACAATTAATTCGACAAATTATGATTTGCCTACTAAAATAATCATCGAAAATAAAACTCATTTGATTACTTTTCAACGGCTACTTACAACAAAAACAATTCAATATTTTCCAACTTTTAATGATGTTTATATAAAATTGGATGATTGTACCGTTGATATTTCTTCGAAAGAATCACTTTAATTTTACCATTTAACGAATTAAAAATTTAATACGAATGAATTAAATTTTAAAATTTTATTTTTTAATTTTTTTTTGTTATTTTTATGAAAATATGATATAATTATATTTGAGGGAATTTATGAAAAAGATTTTATTTGGATTGATAATTATAGGATTATGGATCGGATTGACAGGGTGTGAGATAAAGCAAGATTATGAAGAAAATGATACAACAATTCATGAAAGATTGATTACGCTCACAGTAAACAGTCCTATTTTAGAATCCTTTTGTATTCCGAAATCTTTTTCAGAGTTTACGGAATATAATACAAATGAAACTTATGTTATTAACTATAAATATTTGCCAAATCATCCAGATTATGAATACATAACTATTATATATCATGGATCAAAATATGAATTTAATATTTATAATCAAACAATAGTCAATATTACATTTAATTAATTTAAGTATTTTTCCCATCCTAATAATTTAAATGTTATTTGTGCATCCGCACCTGAATTGTTACATCTATATTTAATCTGTTTGTTAGAATCAACAAATAGATTATCATTGATATGTGAAAAATCATTGACTTCCGGTGTACTTGATAACATAAATGTTCCTCCAGTCGTAGGAGTTGTTAAAGTTTCGTTTGTTTGTCCCCAATTTATACAAGCATTTCCATAAGTTAAGCTTCCTCCGTGAATTCCAATATTAAATAATATTTTAGTGTTAATAGGAGTAGTGGCTGTAATATTAATATCTATATCCCGTGTGGGAACGTTGCTATAATTAAGCACTGTAATAAGCGTTTTAAATCTAAATAGCAAAATATCATTTATTATTTTCCATGTCCCTTGATATATATAACCGCTTCCGTCTGTTTGGCATACACAAATTAATTGTGATAAATTCCATCCATTTGGTAAAGTTGGAGCCGAAGTATTTGTACTCGCTATAATATCGCCTTGCAACGGATCTCCGTCTTTTCCAATCGCATATATATAATAATCTGTATTTATTGCGACTGTTCCCGCGTCAAGAATACCGCCATTATTTCCAGCACTCCACGTTGAAAGAAAACTTTTTGTCATCGCCAATAATGTTATAATTTGTTGAGCAGATGGGCAGCAAATAATTGCTGATGAAAAATCAAGTTTTGAATTGGGTGTTCCGACATTATTTATAACAGTTAAATTATTCACTTTATTCTTATATGAAAGATAATCAGCATTGGAAGGCGTTAAAACTCCACCTATTCCATACATATCAAAATCAAACAAATGCCCTGCTTGTGCAATGTTTACCTCAATAATATTTCGTCTTCCGCTTAATTGGTTTGAAACAAGTTTGTACTGGCCTGCTGCCGGAGCCGATTCTGTTCTTGTCAATTCAATGCCGCTTGTGGCATCCCAGACCGTTATCGGTCTCAATGTGGCAAGTGCTGAAACATCAATTATGTAATTTGTAATCACATAGTATTTTGTCGGCGTTCCGCTTAAAATATGCGGAAAGTTCGGAGATGATGGGGCCGTTATTTGATTCTCAGTTCCACCATATTTTGCAGTTCTAAGGTGAAGATAATATTGTTTATCGCCATCCATAGGATCCACGTTATAATCATAAAAGTTTTTCATGTTATTTACCTCAATTTATAGTGATAATATTTCCGAGAGTGTTAAGTTTTTTATTATAACTTATCAACCGGTCATTTGTTTTTTTATCATAATCATTTAATTTCAAACTTACATTTTCAATCAGTCCGGGAGTAACTTTAAAATCAGCCTGGACAATATTTCCCTCATGTTTTTTCTGGTGATTTACAAAAAATGAAATATTATCGACTTTAAAAGTCACAGTCGGATCGGAACACCGGAAGCCTATTGCCCGGATTTCAGATATTGGCAATGTAAGCGAATATTCCCGCCATTGCGCCGGCTGTTCTACATAAAAAATCGATGAATATGCACCGAATAATTGTTCCTTTTGAGTCTCATAAAACCTGTCTAAAAACCTGTTATTTGATCCGGCATAATGAGTTGAATTTGTTACTGAAAATTCAAGATTGCATATTTTATTCGTCTTTATGGATATTTGAAGTGTGACCGCATCATCAAAGCGTATCACCCTGTCGAATTCATAAGCGATATAATCGGAGGTATAAACGACGCTCCCGGCTCCATGAGAAAAGTCAGAAATATCAAGAGTCGCATTTTTCCAATATCCGTATATTGACAGGTCTTGAATATCATCATCACAGTCATTTGTAAGACTGTCGCATTTGATAATATTTCTTATTTGTTTATTATAATTTGAAAAACAGGAAATTCTTTTCCCGATCAAGTTATCGATGTCAATATCATCAAGTATGATGTTGTCGATTGTAATTGTCTGAAAATCCCGGCAATAAGACTGTAATGTTAACCAGGCAATTTCAAGCGCTTCTCCTTCAGTATATACACCTTCCGCAGTGAATTTCTTAACGATCTTTCCGACGACACTTGAAACAACCCGATTATCTTTGAATTTTAAAGCAGTATTCGGATAACTTGCATTATAAAGCGCATCAGTTGATAAAAATCCAACACCGGTTGAACACGTTACAAGATTATCGCTTCCATCCTTATATTGAACAATAAAACAAGTCGCTTCCATCTTTGAATAATCTATTTCAGATTCACATTTCGAATATTTATCTGAATAAAATTCATAATCAACGGTACTATTAGGTTGGTATATTTCAAGAACATTATTTGCATTAATCCGGTATTCCCGATCGTCCATTGATTCAACAAGTTTTTCAATAATGGCCTTTGGAGTGTCAAAATCTCCATCTTGACCAAGGGTAAATTGTGTAGTATTATCACCTGAATCAATCAAATATTCATTATACGATATTCCTGTATCAGCCTGAATATCATTCACCACTCTCTGAAATATTTCTTTATATGTCAACTGATAAAAATATGCTGATATTTGCAACTCATCCAGTCTTTTTAAAACCGGATAGAGATTCAGTTTCCCGTCATTATCGATTTCCTTAAGTACCAATCCCCTATAGATCTGAATTCCGTATCGATATATCAAAACAGATGAATAAGTATTCAGGTTAAAATCCAGATATCCGAATGATATTGACCCGGATCCGCAACCGTTTTTATTTAATCCATATGAATAATCTCTTATTGGACAATCAATCAAATTATCAAGATCATATGATTTTATAATCGCACCTGATTTATTTATTATTTCGATCTTATAGAAAGGAGACACAAGTTGATTTTGGGAAAGATTTGTGATGAAAAAACTTGATAGTATTTGCCGGCCTAAATTATACATAAAGAGCCTCAAATTCAATTGTAAAGTCCGCGCTTCCATTTCCTGAGTGCTGAATATACAGATCATTTGTTCCGGGATTAAGTATTATCGGCTTTCCTGCTACTTTGTAGTTTGAAACATTGACAGCGACATTATCAATTAATAATGAGTTATCCTCAGTATCATAATCGACAACGATATTTGCTTGAAAATAAGTTTTCTGAAATTTAAAACCATTTGAATTGAAATTATTTTCAACTTTGAAATATGATTCTTCCGCGTTAGGATCAAAAGAAATTCTAAACGGACAGGGAATATTCCCCGGATTTGTTACAACAAGTTTTGTATTTGTTGAATCGGCAATAGTCAAATTGTATGTCGTTGTCGTACTTGATTTCAATACGCCGCTTGGGCTGAGTAATGAAAAACTTTTTTTTATAAGTCCTCGCTGATAATCAATGGTTTCATCACCCATTGTTGTACAATAAACCCTGCAATATCTTTCCAGTCCTTCGCCTGTTTTTTCATAAAGATATATTTCATCATTCAGAAGTTTTGAAATCAATATATCTCTGTTTACGTTCATGTAAGTATCATGACCGTTAAGAGCTTTTAGATTGACTTCGATTTCAAATGTTTTTTCTGAACAAAGGCCTATACCTTTAATATATTTTCCGTTTTTTGTCAGAAGTGCAGTTAATGAAAAATCTTTTTTGGTTCCACCGCGTTTTAATGATTGAGCATTCCCGATATCATATAAAACAGTTCTGTTTTTATCTTCAATCCACCAGTAAGGAGCTGCCATCAGTATACTCCTTCGCTTATCATAAGATCATCTATCGCCATCTTAAGTTCTTTTCTATCAGGTATCGACTGGACATATAAATTAAGGTTCTGTATCGTTATTCCCCCGCCGAACTTACCAGTCTTATAATCCTGGAACATTTGAACTGTTCCCTGATATGTATCATCCCGGTATACTACTTCTTTTGAGTTCATCATAACCGGTATTTTATCGCCGGTTGTTGATGTTCCGGAAAGAACGCCACCCATTTCAGCATAAGGATTTTTTTGCTGGTATATGATGCCTGTTTCGGCTCCTGCTGTCGCAAGAATGGCCGCCGTTAATATTCCTGCCATGATTGGGCCTGCTATAGGACCGAGTTGCATTGCAGTACCCCAGATTGTTGCAATTCCGGCAAGTGCTGATATCCATAATCCAGTCACCTGGCTGTCCCGGTTGGCATCCCATGCTTCTTTTTTAAGTTTCTTTTCTTCCGCAGCTTCCTTTTTCTTTGCAGCGGTTATATCCGCATTCATCTTTTCTTCAAGTGCGATCCGTGCATTTGCATCCTGCAATTCTTTGATTTGTTCCTGTAGTTTTGCCTTCTTTTTTATATCTTTTTCATTTTCAAGTTGTTCTTGAAGATCCGCTATAGATTTATTATTTTTCTCGGTTTCCGTCTCTTCCGCTATACCCATTTCCTCTGCTTGTTGTGCATAATAAGCCTGAATTGAGGCAATTTGAGCATCAAGCGCTTCCTGCAAAGCCTGTTCCTGCGCCTGATATTCGGATTGTCTCAATGAATTGATTGACGAAATAATGGATCCAACCATATCAAGAACACCCGAGGCAATTCCTCCGGCAAATGATGCTATTTCTTTTCCTGATACCTGAATACCGTTTTTAAGGTCAGCCCAAAGACTTTTAGAAGCATTTGCGATATTTACGGCGGCGGCCTGAAAGGCGTTGTATATGGCAGAATAAGAATTCCCTGCAAGTTCTTTTGTTTGAATTGAGCCTTTTTTATCCTCTTCATATTGCTTTTTTCGAGCGTCTTCTTTTGCTTTGGCTTCATCTTCAAGGTGTTTTTTTTCATTAGCCAGTCTTTTTTTTCTTTCGGCTTCTGTTTCACTATCAAATTCTTCTTGCTGTTTTCCCATCGCAATTTGATATTTTTGATTGATTTCTAATTGAGCATTATAAGCGTCCTGTGAATTTTTTTTCATTGTTTCAGCTAATGATTTTGTTTGTTCCGGGAACGTTTTAAATCCATCAATCGCGGTTTTTATTATGTCTTTCGTGTTTTCAATTGAATGTTGGGTGAAGTTTTTAATTGCGTTACCGACATTATCAATAGCGGTTAATACTGTTTTTGGATTTGCTTTATTAAAAATAACATCATATAACGCACCGACAACCTTACCCGTATTGATACCTATAAGACCAAGATCAATTAATCCTTGAATAACTGAACTGGTAAACTTTGCCGATATAGAAAAAGCGAGTGAAAGACCTTTAACGCCTGCTGCCAACACATCAAATATTGATATGCCGTTTTTCGATTCATCAAAAAGATTTTTTAAACTGTTTTTTATTTTATCAAACTCTTTAAGTCCTATGTTTTTTATAGTAGTACCAAAAGACTTTAATACATCACCGACAGTGGTAAAAATTGCAGAAAATGAAGCAAGATTTTGTTTGTTTGAAAGAAAATCTTCAATTGATTTATTGATATCAACCTGTGTTTTTAAATAATCTGTCTGAGCAATCTGAACATACTTACCAAGACTTTTTAACATGTCATCATATCCAAGTTTTACTTTTGTTTGTAAACCTTCATATGAGTTTGTTTCCTGTTCCAGTAATTTTAAACCAAGAGCCGATTTTTCGTTTATAACGCTTAATGCTTCGGTTTGATCTTTCACGCCTTTTAACTGAGGCATCAAGCGGCCAAGGACTTCAACATGTCCATCCTGTGCCAGTTTAATTACCTTAATCGCAGTATTAAGATCGGTACCCATTGCCCTTGAAAGTCCGAGTGCCTCTTCGGTAGTTTCTTTCATCTTGTCTGTCTGGACTCCTATCATGTTGGCGTAAAGCATCCCGGATTTTATCAGATCATCATCGCGGTTATATTTTTCTTTCATTACATTTGCAAGACCGCTTAATACACTTGTTTGATCTCCGAAAACCGTTATCATTTGATTATTAACTTTTTGTGCTTCATTTGTAGCGGCGACTGATTCATTAATGGATTTTTTAACTTCCTGAAAAACAGATTCAAGTGCTTTTGTGGCCAGTTGTGCAAGTCCTATTGATGAAATAAGTCCTTTTATAGCCCCTTCGGCATGATTTTCAGCAGTAATATCAAGTTTAATATTAGGCATAGTCTTCCCATGTTGGATACAATAATCGCAACTGATTCATGATCGACCATATCTCTTGATCCTGATCGAGTATTCCGCCCGCGGTCAAAAGATATTTCCATGTAACGATATAATAATGGCGTCCTTCATAATTTACTTTTTTTATGTCTGCAATTTCATAAAAAAGGCTTATGAGTTCACGCCATTCCATATATTCCGGCTCGTTTTTTATTTCCTTTTCCCTGCCCGATTCGATCATGAAAAATACGAATTGTACTTCCCTAAGTTCGCCGGGCGTTAACCAAAAAAAGCGGTATTCCAGTCCTTGCATTCCGAAAATATGAAATCAATGAGTTTAGGTTTTCCAAGTTGATTGGCTATTTTCATCAATGATTCATAATTGATATTATGAAACTTTTTTTCACCGTCTTTTTCATAATAAAAGGTGTGTTTTTCATCCGGAATTACCGAAAGATCAATAAATGTCTTACAAGTCAATTCACCGATATCCGCAAGCGATTTGATTGTCGCTTCATTTTCCTGATTGTACACGTCGTTATCAATCAATTCATCGATGATTTCATCATAGGTCTTTTTACTTTCTCCTATGATTTTATTTTTTCTTATCTTTTTGAGATAGAGATTATATTTGATTTCATCGACTTTATTTATTTTTTTGATTGTGATGAATTCTTCATCAGTACTATCAGGAAAAAAAGCATTTAAGATAATTTTTTTTTCGTTGCTTACAACGCTGTTTTCAAGATTAATATTCATATCAGTATGTTGTTAACTCCGCATCGACAGTATAGACATTGATTCCTTTGACAACCGATCCTTCACCCTGGATAAATAATTTATCCCGTGTTGAAACAGCACTTGAAAAATTGCTGAGTGTAACATTCGGCATTTCAAAGAAAAGAGACGGCATAATGTGATTTATTGAGTCGACTTCCTGGACTCCGCCGATAAAAAGATAACATCTTACTTCATCAGCATTCTGCCAGTTTGGACGCAAGGCCATATTTGCCGCATTGTTCGCGCATGAAAAAGAATTCTTGATTTCATAATTCTGGTAATCCGGTTCTTCAATGTATGCGGATTGTATTGATTTTGAATCATGAAGACTTGGATTTACGCTCAATCCTGCTGATTTGACTTCCGATAAGGTGTATATAACTCCATCTTTATCGACAAACACCATTTTTGTATTGGCTATTGTCATGGGTTTGACTGTTCCAAGAGTCAAAGCAAGATCTGTCTGATCAGGATTTTCTTTCTTGCCAACAATACCGAAAGTGGTCTTCAAAAGTCCCTGTGGTTCAAGGGAAAGCGAGAAGTTCGAGAATTTACAACTCTCGAAATTTATTGATTTGTTTGTTCCCTGATCTGCTTTCGCCCTGAAAGTATAACTCGGTAATGAGTTTGTGTTACCGATAGTCAATTTGTGAGTTTTTGCGGTTGTTGACGCCGCAATCTGGCTTTTCAGGAGTAACGGAATTCTTCCGGACGCATTTCTTACCTGTGTTATTGCGAATACAGGTATGCTTGACGATGCTTCTGTTCCGGTCCCAAACATTACACAATCCCATCCTGAAGTGGCGTTGATTGCAGCCACAAGTTCAGCAATTGTATCATAAGCCCCTGCGCTTATATCGATGGTTCCGGCAGTTCCAAAGCCTGTATCATCCGACCATGAGGATCCGTCAGTTGATTTTTCGGCTTTCAGGTTTGTCGTTACAAGCGAAAGGCGCTCATAAGCGTTTGATCCGGTATAAGAAATCAGAATAAATGTTTTTGTAGGATCTTCCACAGCACTTTCATCCGGGAAAACTCCCTGCAAAAGGAAAAACTCATCAGGATGGATTCCTTCAAACTCAAGGTTTCCTGTAGTATTGTACCCTCCAACCATATGACCCTGATCAATATTCTGACCGACACAGGCGTCATCTTTGATAAGATTCGGCTTTTGTTCAACATTGAATGGTTTACATCTCAATGGTTTATCCGGTGTTATCGGCGTATCAAAATCGACCTGTTTTTTGCATGCAACGCCGGTTAATGATCCAAGTCTATTAATTCTCGCCATTTTCTATAACCTCGCTTTTGTATGATCTTTTTGCTTTTGTCTCAGTATCCGGGACATTTTCTACAATACCGCTGGTATAATAGTCTTCCGGGACCTGATACGATGCCGGCAAAGTCTCACCTATTACATAGGTTTTGACTTTTCCGTTTTCATCCGGTACAGACCGGACTTTTTCTTTTCTTACAATATTCATATTCTTACCTCAAATTGTATACTTAAGCCTTTGTACGTTTCATTTTGTTCGGAATCCGTTATCTGCCCGATCTCCGAGCCTTTACATCTGATCCATGTGATATCGTTATCATAATAACCCTGCAAAACACGTTGACAGGCCTCGATATAATAACAGCAATGATCTTCAAGATTTGCAGTGTTATCCATGAGAGCAAACATCACGTTAAAATAATACCGTGTTCCCATTTCATCGATCAAATCGGAGAGCGTTTCATCTTCAATAATTTCTTCTTTCAAGAAAGATACTTTACATTGAGGAAACGCGATGTTTCCCTGCAGAAGCCCGGAGGTAAAAAGATTACAATCAGGTATGGTTGCATCGCTTCTTTCTGTCCGTATCGTTGCTATCATGGTATTGAAATTGTCATCCAATATATCAACGATCGCATCAAGCGCGTCTTTATGCATGAACCTCATTCCATGCCCTCCATGAGAAAGTTTTCCGTTCGCTCTATCAGGATACGCCATGCCTGTATCGGAAGATCATCATCCTTGGTATTGAAGTAATGTCGCGGATTTGTTTTCCGTTCCTGAACATAGAAGAAATAATCCGCGCCCTCAACTTTCATAACAAGAGTTTTTGCTCCAACTACACTTTGAAAATTAAGCGCCGCGTTTTTTAGATCTCCGGTAATTTCAAGCATTGGCTTTCCCGGATAGTTCTTTTGCTTCCATTTCAAATAGCCCGGTGAATATTGCGCCCATCGTTCGCGTTCCATGATCTTTCCGCGTGATTCAAAGTTCTGCGCTATTATTTCCTTATATTCATTCAGGAATTCTTTGAATACAGGTGAAATATCATCGACTTTCTCGATAAGCCTGACGAATTTTTGCTTTGCTTTTTCAGTTTGCGCTACAAGCCTGATATCGCTCATGGTTTGAAATCCCTATCCATGAAATTATCTTTAATTTCAGATTCCGTATTTGTACCATCAAGGACATTACTTGAAACCTGACAGTAATCATCTTCTCCGGAAAGCCCACCGTACTTCTCAGGAGAATCAACGATTTCTTTCAAAAGTTTTTCATACTGTGACAGATAATAGTTTGTTCTCGATGTTTCAGGATTTGTTGTATTACCGGCATTTGGAATAATTCCGATCTTTCCCGCTACTCCGTAAATGCATATCTTTTTCAATTGTGACAAAATCAAAGAATTTGTCGGTTGTGCTGATATGCCAATAGAAGATAGTTGAAGGTCAATTTCGTTTGTTGTATCTGCTATGATCACATTCAATTCCGTCAATGTAGGCTTTGTTATTGGTGCCGTGTCTGAAAAATCACGGTTAAATCCTGCAAATACTTTTATATCCGATGCCGTACAATAATTCATATAATAATAGATAGGCGATCAAGTTTCCTATCACGCCTACCCGTTCCCCCTTTTTAACCGCATGTTCCTACGCGGACAATGGATGTAAACCATGCCGGAGCGACATTTGATCTGGAATCCGAGATCCATTTGTAGTCTGAATCTTCAGGATCATCCTTGAATGACCAAACCGGAGCCTTTCTTTTCTGGATAAAGAATGGTTCTCTTCCTGCACGTACGTAACACATATACCAGCCGGTATTTGAATTCAACTGGTAAGGATTAACGATTATTCCAAATGCGTTATACCAGATGTTTGCAACGCCTGTTGAAGTCTGAGGATTTGAAACAATCGATCTGAAAGTCAATTCAAGAATGCTCGGACAAATGACATACCATTTACCGATTCCGAGCGGATTGATTGGCTTTCCATCCGACCACTGAACGCCTATAATTGGATTATAAGCAAGCGGAAGATCGGTCCTGATGTTTGCCTCAGTCGTTCCTGTTTGTGAAAGATTGTTGTCAAACGCTGCAGCCGTATTAAGATTGTGTGTATCTGCAAAAATTGCAGTGCCGTCGAAAGCATTTGGATTTGCGACTAACATATCATGGATAAGTTTGTCCGGAAGGATTGTGAAGTCGTCAACGGCTTCATTGATTTTTCCATCGATATAACCCGGAACGATGGCATTTGCATCGTCATAATCATCTTTATCCATGGCAATATTGCCAGTCCAGGATTTGTTCCGGACCGTCAATTTATATTTCTTTGCCAACTCCTGGACTTTTTTCCTGTCTTCTTTTGAGGTTTTTTCAGTTATCTGAAAACCATGTTCATCAAATAGATAATCTTCAAAAGCCCCGTCTGATGGTATTTCCCTCGATACAGGCATAAAAGCCGGTGATCTGCCTTCACTTCTCAGCGTAAAGGCGGTTTGTATTCCGCGTGTTGCTAAAATTGCGTTATTCATATGCTTAACTCCTTATTGCTATGACTGTTACGAGCCCGATAGTGTTTCCGACGGTGTCGCCTGCGCAAACAACAACAAGAGAGCCGCCTGCTGCGATTGTTGATTTTGCATCATCAATTGTTGCTGCCCTGTCTATAGTTTTATCAACAGCGCACGTCATTGCGTCTGTGATGTCAGATGTTCCGTCAGTAATTTTCATGGTTCCGTTGGTTGATGCGCCTCTCGGCTGGATGATAACATCAACAATTTCAAATGCAAACGGCGCATTCGTGGTAAAGATTGCCTCTGCTGCTGAACCGGTCGTAATGTTTTTTGTGATTGCAAATAATTCACCTGATTTCGGAATATGTTTCATTCCGCCGAATTCGTTGATATCGAGTTCTGCAAGGGTTGCACTCAATACCTTCGAAATCCTTCCCACAGGAAGGCCAACTTCAGTCAACGAGAAGGTGAAATTGTCGCTTGCATAAACAACTTTTCCGAGATCTGCCTGTGTCAATCCGGCCATAGCAATGTTGATCTGACCGTCAAGATATAAAACCCTGACAGTTCTATCACCTGCGGGGGCTGATTTTATCTCACCTGCACCGGAAATGGATCCGTCTGCTGTGGTGGCTGCGGGTAATCCGGTTGTGTTTACGGTTTCATCCGCCCAGATACCAACATACTGGATACCGTTCATATCCTTGATTGTTGATGCGTGGTTATAACCATAGCCGGTTGTTTTAACCACCCCGACACATCCGTGGTAAATTGTTTCGCCGGATTTTATTGGAACGGCGAGTTTCTTTTTATTGTTATTTATAACAACGGGTTTTTCGACTGTGCTTGCCATAATTATTCTGCCTCCTGTTTTTCGGATTCTTTGACTTTCTTGTAAGCGGCAAAGACCTTTTCGTCTTTAGGATCAAGTCCGAGTTCTTCGAACATTTTACATTCCTCTTCGCTCATCCTGGACATTTCCTGCCCGCCTGAAAAAGATTGCTGTCCTTTTTTTGGTATCTTCGGAAGGACCTTGATTTCATCGAGAACATTATTTTTGTCCAGGATATAATCTTTGACTTTCTTGTCAAAGAGTGCAACATGAAACTGGCCGTCTTCAATCGCCTGTTTGACAACTGCTTTCGCTTCTTTCTTCAATTCGGCGGTTTTGATGACATTAAGTTCTTCTTTTTTCGCGGTCAATTCATCATTGACTTTTGAAAGTTCTTTCTTCCCGTCTTCAACGCTTTTATTAAGTTCAATGACGGTGTTGTTTGTCTTCAGTAATTCTGAATTTATTTCTTTTGCCATCCCTAAAATTTCTTTGGAAAGGCCGATATCTCCGGTTTTATCAAGCGTCATAGCCGACAATTTCCCTTCAATCTCTGCGAGTCTTTTTTCGAATTCCATATAATCTCCTTCTTTGAGTAATTTCCTGAAAAATAACATCTGACTCTGAACATCTCCTATTGTTCCTTCCAGAGCCGGATAATTAACGAGTGAAGCGGCATTCAACACCGTATTATGTTTCACTCCATCTGTTCCCGTTCGTTCGCCGAACGCCGGGGATATGTAATTATAATGACGGTTAATAACCGCATCATAAAAAAGATCGTTAATATAAACGTTGGCAAAAAGCCCTTTGTCTGTTTTTTCAAGGTCTATGATATCGCCGTGACTTATTCCAAAATCATGATCTTTATCAATCTTGGGTTTCGACAGACTTGGATCGTTGAAATTCTTGATGAGTTCATCAAAGAATGCATCATCACATTCTTTCCACTCATCATATTTTTCGATATAGACTTTCCCTCGGGGGAAAATCTGTATTTTCTGCAGTTTCTTTTCTTCCGGAAGTTTTTCAAAAGGAATTGCTTTTTCAAACTTGAAGTCAGGAAGTTGAAATCCTGTATTTGCTTTTAAGTAATAATTAATAATCATTTTGAATTCCTTTTTCGCGGCGGGGCCGGAGTTGACTTCGGAACATCAGTCATATTATATTAGCCTTTATTTCTTTGATTTCTTTAGCGGTTTTTTCTGCAAGTGCTTTTCGTTTTTCCAGATAAGCCGGATCTTTTTCAGGATTATAATTTATAACTTTATCTTTATAAGATTTTAAATCTTTGATGATTTTTTTGAATTGTTTAAATAACTGTTTTGAATCTGAATTATGAAATAAATCATAAACCAGACAACCGATTAAAAATCCGATAATAATAATCAAGATGTCCTTAATTATATCCATATTACTTATCCTTCTTTTCTATTTTTACTTCATAGGTATTCGCGCATTTTGTTACAAGTAAAGTTGTGCAAGAGCCAATTCCTAAACACAATATGATTATAACAATAGCCAATATACAAAGCCCTTTACCTAAACCTTCGTACATGTTTTTCTCCTTATACCGCTATCCAGACGCATCGACAGCGATTACCGCCTTTATGTCCTTCGCATTCATCATTGATACCGTAACCGCCCTTATCAAGGCTCAGGCCTTCAACACCGTTTTTTATCTCTGTTATCGTATATTCAAGGCCGTCCTTCCCGGCGCATACATCACAAAGATTTTTATCAAGAATTGCCGAATAGACAAACGCCAGTTCAGGCATATCCTCGGCGACAAGTTCCATCTGAGTATTTCGCCCGGCATTATAGGAAGACTCGACAATTTGTTCAAGATCGGAGCGGTCCCGTTTGAAAAATGTTTCATAATGCAGTATAAACTGTAGTGATCCTCGATCTGTGATTTTATTGCCGAGCCTGTCTATATCCTCTTCAACTTTATATTTCAGTTTTTCATAGAGGTTATCGATTTTCTTATTTATTTGTTTGTCGTATTTGACAACCGTTTTTGTCTCAAACTCATATTTTTCAAGTTTTGTTTCTTTTTTTACTTTCCCGATTTCTTTCAGCATATCCTTCTTGCCCCGGTCAAATCCTTCACCGTATAGAACTTTCAAAGCGTGTATGTATTCGGCATGATACGGGATATTTATTTCAGTCTTGCCTTCCTCGATTTGCGAATAAATCGATTCCAGAACCTTTTTATACATGTCATTGACAAGTTTTGAGGCCTTCTCAGCCATTGTTTCATAATGTTCAACGGCGCTTGATAACTCAAAGTTTTTTGTTTTTCCAGATTGAACTGAAAATAACTGCTTCTTTAAGTCACCTTCATCATCCGCTTTCTTTTCATCATCCTTTTTTTGTATCTCTGTAAGGTCTATTGTTGGCATTCCGAACAGAGACCTCAACCACACCTGATCTTCAGGTGTAAAGTTCAATATATTTGCCATTTTTTGCATATTTGCGGACACAGCATCAAGGTCAGCTGATGTATAATTTATCTTAACCTGCGGATACTCATCATCCTGAAATCGTCCTGCATAAGGCGACATTTCAATAATTTCTTTGATCAGTTGATTGTCATTATCCTCGATCTCTTTTTTAGCGGCCTGAATTGACAACTCGTAAATGGTTTTAACGGTTTTTGATGCCGCAAAAGAGCCGGAAGAATTCACGCCAATAGTCGTAAACTGTGATGATGTCAAAAAAAGCATCTGTTTATCACAATACTCAAGCATCGGAGGAATATTCCCAAGCATTGTAATCTGTTCCAGGGTTATCTCGTAAATACCTTCCTGACTTGACATATAGACATTGTCTTCAATGGTTATATTTCTTGCCATTGTTTCGATTTTCTTTTTAATAGTATCATCGATTGTTTTTTTATATTTAACATGTGGGATAAATCCGCCTTTGACCGCCGATTTTCCGAAACCTGTTATCAATTTATCTTTGAGAAGATAAAATTTTCTTGCCGGCCGTAAGATCGGAGATCCGTTCGGGTTTTCGAATTCCGAATTGTATGAATATAACCATAAATTATCTATTTCAATATCCACGTAAGACGATGATTTGTTCGGAATATTTTTAATGTGTTGAACTCCGGACAATTCAATTCCCTTATAGTTCCACATATTCACTGTATCCGGTTGGATCGGTGAAAGTTTACCGTATATCGTTGTCGGTTTTCCGTTATAATCTGTTGATTCCTTAACTTTTTCAAAGAGCGCAAAACCATAGTCAAGCGCAAGTAGTTTGTGCCGCTTATAGTTTTGATAGTTGACTTTTTCCAGCCACCATGACAGGTAATCGATTACTTCCTGGTCTTTTTCTTTCATGTCAATGCGATAATCCGCTAAAACAAGCGGCATTTTCATAATACGGAGGCTGGATGCTGCAATACAATCACCGTTTCTCATCCGGGTAATATCCTGAATAAGCGTCTCGGTAGAAAGATCATCATAACTGCTTTGACGGATTTTACCGCCTGATACCATTATTCCGGGCGCGCTTTTTTGAGAATCTGTTTGAGTATTTGTGTTTTTAGCATACAGTCTTTGTTTTCTTGACAATTACTTTCCCTTATCAAAAAGTTTCTTGAATCCGTTTAAAATATTTTCTTTTGTCGTTTCAATTTCGGATTCAGTAAGTTTTCTTAGTTTAAGAATTAAACCGATAATAAAACCTTTAATTTTTCTGAACATATAAAATTCCTTACTTCAATTTAAGATTAATTTTCTAGAAGTATTTTCCAGAAATTTTTCTCGAACTTGCCAATAACTCTTAAAACACGGACTTAATTCAGAGATGTTCATTGCGTTTAGTGTTTTTTTACTGATATCTTTTATTGATATCAAAGCCGGCTCCATGTCATCGCCGAGAAAAAAACTGAATTGATATAATGGTCCGCTTTGTTTTTGCGGTATCAATTGCAGATGCATAGAATTATGAAGCGTATCACTTGTTTCATCGTATTCACCGATGTAAAATGCCGAAGCATTCTGATTTGTAAAAGTTTTTATCATCCCTTTACTTCCTGTAATTTCCTTCGTTCTTTCTTACTCATTCTAATTTTTCGCTCTTTGCGGATCATCTGCCCGTTTTTAAGAATAAGCATATCAGCCGTTTTGCCGATATATTTATACTTAATTCCGCAATGAGGACATTTAAGAAGGCGGGTTCCTTCCGGTACCGCGATCTCATGTTTGCATTTTTCGCATTTCATACAATAAACCCCTTATATTCAAACTCATCTTCATAATCATCTTCAATAACCTTGCCGGATGGAATAGAAGACATTGCCGTGTTCATATCGGTGAGTTCTTCAATTGCATACCTGCAAGCGGCAATTCCGTCATCTTTAAATGATACAGGCTCATCCAAAGGATTCCCTTCTTTATCTTCCTTCCACTTAAAAGAACCTACTTCATTTGCAAGTCCTGGGCATTTACTTGGATCTATTATCCAGGTACCGCGGTTTAAAAACCCTATCTGTGTTTTAACACTGTCTTTCCCTTTAACCGCGCCTGTTACATCATACCCGGCATTTGACCACTCTTTGATTGACTTCGGTTCTGCCGAATCTGCCGTACAAGGTTGTTGTTTTAATAAAACCTGCTTTTCTTCATTTGCTGCAATGATTTCATTATTTGTCATATACCTGACATACAATTCAGCAAATGAATACTTTACTCCGTCCTTTATGCCTATCAGTTCGATCGCATGATAATGATTGTATCCAAAATCCATACCAGCATAAACATGATCAAAATCCCAATATCCGTACGGGCAAGTATCGAACTTAACATTTCGAAAAACAAGATTTCCAATAGATCCCCAATTCCCCAAAGCGTATATTTCGTAATATACTTTATCCTGAAATTCGAGTTGTTCAAGTTCCTGTCTATATTCTTTATCAATGAACCTGTTATCAAGATAAGTCGATTCGTGGATTATTGCCCGGTCACGCTTTCCGCCGACATTATCAAAAAAAACTTTCTTCAACCAATGAGTATCCGATACGGGATTAAACATCATTGTCATCTGAAAAGGCTGTTTTGCCTGCCCTCTCAAGCGCAAATTAAGACCCATGAAATCTTTTTCAGTGGCCTCTGTTGCTTCCTCGATTATTATATCTGTCAAAGGTCCGTTATCAAATGTTATGGACTTAACTTTTTCTATGTCGTCAAGCCCTATAAACTTCATCTGATTACCAGTTGCCAGGCTGGTAATTGTCTGGTTAGATTTGTTTTCTTTAAAAACAGGCCATAAGTTCCAATCCGATATACAGGCACGCATGAGCGGTATAGTAGAAATTGAGTTTGTCACTCCATATTTTCTACATACCAAATAATTATGGCCTTTTTCTGCGGTCATCCTGTATGTTGCACATCGAAATGTATCAACGGATTTCCCGGATCCTGCTCCGCCTTTTTTTATTACAAATCTATGTCTATCAAACCAAAGCGGATAAAACTTTTTATTTACCCATTCCGGCAATGTTGAAAAATCAATATTCATTCAAACTTGGCATCCTCCGGTTTTGGCGGAGTGCCGATAGTTATGTTATTGATAAAATTCACATCTGCCTGTTTGATAAGTCCCATGTATAAAGTCAGTTGTTCAAGAGCCTTTTCCCTGTTTGCAAGTTTAATAACTGTATATGTATCACCTGATTTTGTAGGTCTGGTTTCAATACCATCAATTACCCTTACATTGTCACCCAGGTCTTCGAGCCGCTCAACTTTTAAGGCTCCGTCTTCTGTTAAAATATCTGAAGTGTTATAGAAAGCCCTGATCTTATATGTTTTGATAATTTCAAACTCCAGGGTATCTTTATACTGTCCTAGGATTTCATCAAGATACGCTTTTATGCCGTTTCTTATTTCAGCATTCTTCAACATTCTTCCGGCCTGTGTCCCCGCTCCTTTTTTTGAATAACCGGCGATTATTGCTGCCTGAGAACCGTTAAAACCATTATTGCAATATTCTGCAATAAAAAGGATTTCGCGTTCATTTAATTGTCTTATTCCTTTATTTTTAGGCTTTCCTTTCATTTCCGCTTTCCTAACCACTTTATGGCGTGATCAAACGGATCAACAGCGAATTGCTGGTTAAGAAATCCGTTCGAATTATAAAGCCCTTTCAGGCCGCCTTTATCATAAATAAGTGTACTTTCAACAAAATAAACACCGAGATGAAAATGAATCGGTGCTATGCCTCTAAACCCTCCGGAATTTCCGGAAAAGGCTACAATGTCACCGGGTTTTAATGGTTGTCCGAGTTTTACTAATATCTGAGAAAGATGACCTCCGAGATAAAAAAGCCTCCGATCTGTTATATCTTGAATAACCAGGCATTTTCCGTATCCATCCGGACGTTCAACGGCTGTTATGACATTTCCGTTTATATTGCATTTTACTTTTGACCCGTAAGGAGATGCTTCATCATATCCTTCATGTTTTGTATATATGGCATTTGGAACAGTCGAATAATCTTCATTGAATTTTCCTTCGCCGATGATATTATGTTTTTTGTCATATACCCGAACCATTTCAAATCCAGTTGTCAGTGGTAACATTAAGGGTGTCCTTTAAATAAAGTGCGAAAAAAAGTAAAAATCATTTTTCCAAATTCTCCAAAAATAGCCGTAAAGATTACTGTTGTTCCGAGTGCAATAGCTCAGATCCATTTCTTAAAATTTTCTTTGAATTCTTTTTTTCTGTTGAATTCATCTTCACATTTTTTGCGTCTTTCTGATGAACATTGATTTTTTTCAATTGCCGTAAGTCTTGATTTCATGTCTTTTGCAAATTCCCGCCATTCGTTATCACGTGTCATCATGAGTTCAAAAGGCTTGTTGACCTTGTCAATTAACTCTTTGACGCTTCCATTCAATTCCCGGTAGTTTTCTGCAATATCATCAATACGCCGGCTTATTACTTCCATTGATAAACGGTCAAAGGGTTTCTCTTCTTGTTTTTCTATTTTTTCAATTTCGATTTGAGAAATCCTTTCCATTTCGGCTTCCTCGATCTCTTCAATTGTCCGTTCAAAATCATTCATCACTTTTTTTCCTCAGGTCAATTACATTTTTTAATTTATATTTGATCTGATTTATAAGTTCATCAATGTATGTTTTAAGATCAATATTAAGTTTTGTTGATGTTTTCATGTATTCTTGAATTGTCATATCATCACTTAGATCTGCAGTAGGGATATCATTGATAATGATAGGTTCTTCATATGATACACAGGAGAAAAACAAGATTATAAACAATGTAATAATTCCAAATATAATTATAAGTGTTTTCATTTTTTTATCCCGAGATCATATTTTTTTAATATTGCAATAAAATCCTTGACTGTTTTTGCCTGATTAAGTTCATCATATGCCTTTTGTTGACGATCATACATTTCCTGTCGTTCAATATATTGTTCTTTAATTTTTACCAAGTCCGGTATTTGAGCGGCTTCTTTATTCAGATTTGATATAATAAATGACAATATGATCACAGTAATAATAAGGCATGCATTTAATACTGCAGATGCAATCAAAATATATTTCATCATTGCTTTGCCTCCGGGAAAAAATGATCTTTAACATCTTTTGCAAGGTTCATTATATCTGTTGAATATCCCGAAAGAATTGTATTTATAATTGCATTGGTAATAACTATCTGAATGGTTAAACCCATAAATAAAGCAAAAACAACGGCAAAACTAATGCCGAGAATAAACGCCGTCAAGATAGTCCACATTTTTTTTAATTTTCCGTTATAGATAAGCAGGTTTTCTTTTAAAAGATGAGTAATTCCTATAACACCGATAATGGCGAAAGGATTGATTCCGTTTTCATATAATTTATCGAATATAGCAAAACAACCATTTATAATATCCATCATAAAATAATTCCTTTAAATGATGGACCTTGAAATAAACAAATCAAGGTCCGGAGGAATAATAAAGCCACAAAAAAACAAGTCAATTTTGATTTTATCATTTGATGAAGTGTAAATCTAATACGGATGAATTAGATTTTAAAATTTTATTTTTCTTTGAAATTATTTTTTATTAAAAATAAATATGTAGAGATCGATATGAAATAACATTAAAAAATAACAAAAGTACAGAAAGTACAGAAAAATAATAAAAGGTACAGAATGTAACTATAGGTATATAATATATTTAAATATGTTTTCTGTACTTCTGTACTTTCTGTACCTTTTTTTAATAGCTAATATAACTTATTGTTTTTGTTATTTTATAATAAATTAATATTGTATATTACCTCTTATTTTAAAGTACAGAAGTACAGAAAGTACAGAAAGTTAGGCTAAGTTATTTTGTGATAATAATTTACAAGTCTGTACTTTTTTATGAATTTCTGTACTTTCTGTACCATTTTTATTGAATTGATAAATATGAAAAAATGATTATTTAAAAAAGTGCTTTATTTTCATTAGGAAAACTATCTGGCCAGTTAAATTTTTGAATTAAAAGCTTCATAGGTAATGCATAACCGCCAATTGTATTTTGATCCGCAGGCCTATATATCGCTTTTTGATAAGGTAACTTTAAAATATTCTGAATGTAATCTTTAATATCTTTCTGAGTGAAAATAATTTCACGCGTTGATTTATTATCCATTTCTTTGATCTTATAAAAACATTGCCGTAAATTTATATTCAAACATTCATTATGAATATAAACAAAATCAGTTAATTCTTTCTTTTCAAACAAATCTTTAAGATGATCAAAAAATACTTGATAAATATTTGAGTCTCTGGATAATTCCTGAAGAAATCCTATCTCTTTTTTTATGTCGTTTTTAAGTTCATCAACATTACCGTAATAATATGGATTATCCCTATTTATAAATCCAAACTCTTTAAAAAACATAAATACCGAACCATATACTATCGCATAATTTTCAATTATTCGGATATCAATATCCGGAAGTTCTTTGTAAAGTTCATTTTTTAATATATCAATAAAATAAATCAACTTATATTCGTTTATTTTTGATAAAATCTGAATAATAAAATTGGAGAATTTTACCTTTTCTTCGAATACTTTGTCAAATAATTCTTTATCTTTTTTTATTTCCGAAAATTTGCAATGAACGGTCCTATTCAAAACGGCTTCTCTATTTGGAAGAAATTCCGACATAAAAAGACAACTGGAATTTATTTTAGCCTTTATAGTTTGAAGCGAATTGTCGGCTTTTGCCCTGGTATATCCCTCATTGTCATATATAGAAATCAAGAATTTATCCTGATCATCATTATTTGCATTATATTCATTTACCCGGATTAATAGATTTTTAAAACGTTCAAGATGCCGATAAATGCTTTTTGTTGTCGATGTGTAATTGAATGGAATAATATTCTGACAGGCCAGCAATGAAGACATGATATCAGATGCCCGACTTTTGCCTGACTGTGATTGACCAGAAAAAAATAAAAGCGGAAAGCAGCCGAATTTCTTTTGAATACTGTCTTTGAACAAAGTTGCAATAGAAAAACCGAACATTTTATGAGCGATATTGCCGTAAAGATTATAAAAATCTTCAAAAAGTTGTCTTAAATCAATTTCTTCTTTATTCAAAATAACCTTTTGTTCATTATTCAGGACCGAATAACCGACATCATCGTTTATAAATGCCGTATCATTTTCATCATTCTGATAAAACTGTCCTTCCTGGAATATTCCGTTTTCAAACAACCATGTTTTATCGTCTATTTTTCCGATATGAATCGGAGTTTTTATTTCTTTATCGCGATAATTTAATACCAAATACCGCTTAAGTGCCTCAAAATCGTATTTATTACCCCAGAAATTGAACTCCCCTTCCCCGGCAATGGCGATCTTGAACTTCTGGACATCAACCCAACTGATGTCATTCAATAATTTTGTCTTAGTTTTTTGTCCTTTAAGGATAATTTCCCGAAGACTGGTTGAATTGTTTTTTTCCATTTCTGTGGAATAACGACATTTAAGTTCAATAACGAAATCAGAAATCATTTTATTGTCGCCGGTTCCGTCTTTTTTTTCAATATAATAACAATTATCTTTCTCAAAAATATTCGATTGTGAAGATTGTTTATAATAATCTGTTTTTTCAATTTCTTTTAAAACTTCCTCTTTGGTACAGTTTGAAATATTATACCAATCAGAAAAATCCTTTATTTCTCCCGGGATCCGGACAAATTTTATTTTTGAGCTATCATTAAAACCTTTGATATGCTTTAGTTTTAATCTGGGTGTATCATCGCTATCAAGCATAAAAATATGCTCATATCCATCAGATACAATTATTTGTGTAGTTTTATTTTGTTCAGAAGCAAGACAAAACTCGGTTTCAAGACGGAGTTCTCCTGCAGTAAGCCAGTCAGTCCGGCCTTCAAAATGCAATATTTTCTTATGTTCAAATGGATTAAAAATTAACTGATGTTTATCATTTTCACCGAAAAAAGCCAGGCCATAAGGTCGTTTGGAAATCCTGACATTCATTTTCTGGCAGGTATCGAGAGTGTATTTTTTATTAAGATCAACACGGATATCAGTAAGATCTGATTCTTTTATATCCTCAAAAATATGGTCATCGATATTGATATAAATAAACCGGTTTGCTTTCGGGATATTTTTTCCGATGCATCTGATGTGAACTTGTTTCGTCTTTACATTCTCCATATTCATTCCTTATCTCATTCCTAAAAAAAAGAATAAAGTGGCAGGGAATGAGGCTGCCACCTTATCAATCTATTTTAACCGGCATTTCGTATCCGGATAAAATCATATTTTAAATCCGCTCCGAATTATGTTATAATAAAGTCGCTAAAATCTATTAAAACCAATAAGGAGCGAACCATGAACCAAAAAGAACTTAAACTAAAATGCGTTGAACTTGCATTAAGCATTTATCAAAATCAAAAATCTGATAATTCAGGCGAATCTTATACAACCAGAATTATAAATATCGCAAAGGAAATTGAGATTTATATCAACTCACCTTTTTCAAAACAATAGTAATATCCCTGAAATCCATTTTCATCGTGATATAACCTAATTTCTCCATTTCTCTTATAAAAGGAATTTGTTGATCCGGTTTCCATGATAAAGCCAATTCGATTTCTTTTTCATTTACTGGATTTATCTTAAATGCAACATGTCTATTATCAAGATCAATGCCAATATCTTTGATTTTATTTATAATCGTAATGACATCTTTATTGGTAATCATTATTTCCTCCTAAAATTCCTTTGACAAAATATCAATAATAATCAAATTTAATGCCAGCCTTAGCCGATAATTAAATTATCAAATTGATAAAAACTATCGATATATCGTTAATTATATTAATATATCGTATTTTGTCAACAAAAAAATTAATTTAATAAAAAAAAATATTTTTAGGACAGTTAAATGGAATGGAACGATAAAATTGAGACAATAATGCGTGTATGTAAATTAAAACAAAAAGAATTAGCTGAAATTATCTCCGTTTCACAAGGATATTTAAGCGATATTTTAAATAGCAGATCAAAAAATCCAACTTTTTCTTTTATGTATAATTTAGTTGAAAAATTAAAAATAAGTCCAGATTGGCTTTTAACCGGCGAGGGATCTATGTTCAAAAATCAGGAAATCTATCTCCAGAAGGATCAGCGCATTATTATTGCTGATACCAATATTGAAAGCGATGTTGTTTTGATTTATGGAGGAACTAATAAAGCCTCTGCAGGTACCGGACAGGAATTATTGAATAATTCTTCCGAAAAAGCGATTCCGATGCTTGAAAAGTTCATTTTACCGTTTAAAGGGCGGGAAGCCGGCTGGGTGGAAGTAGTCGGGGATTCCATGGTAAATGAAAAGCTGTTTGACGGCGATATCGTTATTTATATCAAGGGCCTTATCCGAAATGACGGCATTTATGTCATCCAGTATGCCAATGAAGTTATGGTAAAACGCCTGGAATTCGATCCTATCGATAAAAAGATTTATATAAAATCAGCAAATGAAAAGTATGCTTACCGGGATAAAATTGTAAATGCCAATGATGAAAACCTTGTTATTTTGGGAAAAGTCAAAGCCTGGGCACATCAGCATCCGTATTGATTATTTTATCGAATTATTGTTTGATATTGTGTCTTTTTTTCTAAAGTTTTATCTATAGCAATAGACAAATTAGTTTCTTTATATTTATTATTGCTATTAATCAATGTTGAATTTATTGGTTGATAAATTACATTAATACACGAATTACTAAAAAGATCAGCTTTTGGTAAATAATTTAAAATATCCATAAAAGTATCCTTTCTTTAATTATAATATATATTTTTATTTAAATCAATAACTTATTGCCATCCAGCATAAACTGTTTCCTCAATAATTTGGTTCATTATTCCCATTTGTGTCTGAACCTGCATTTCTGATATTTTAACTTTTCTTATCGCTTTGTCTATTTTATTTGTACTTTCAATAATAGCTAAAATTTGAGTGGCATTAGAAAATCTTGGCATTGATGGCTGTTGAGCTAATAAAATAGATGGATCATAAGGAATGCCTAGTTCCATTTCTTTTATATAATCTGTATAAAGATCCCAGATTAAATTTTCTACTTTTGATGTTTTATTTATTTGGGATCCTAATAAATTATACGCTTCCGTCGGATAAATTAAATAATCATGTGATCCTAATTTTTTAGATAAAGTATTTACTATTTTTTTAATTTTTTTATTATCATTTCTATGTTGTTTTAAAAGTTCGGTAGCTAGCATTTCTATTTGTTGTCTTGTCCTATAAACATCTCCAAGAGATAATGGATGAACTTTTTGAGCTAAAATACTTAATAATGCATTTTTATCTGCATGCCATTCCTTTGTCACTAAAGATAAATATCCAGCTACACTTTCTACACTTAATGGAATTATTTGCGGCGGAGTTTGAGGATTAAGCTGAACAGCCGGATTTAAAGGCCGGCTTATACTTGGATCTATAGGACTTAAAGTTGCCCCCTTAGTCATTATTATTTCTTTTGAACCAAGCGCAAATAATGTTCCTGCACTATGGCAACAATCAGGAATTAGAGTTCCAATATTATTTGAATATTCTCGAAAAAGCCTTGATAATCCAAAAGCCGTTATTATATCGCCTCCATGAGTAAAAATAAAAAGATCAATATTTTTATACTGATTATTACCTAATTGATTTACAAATATCGGTAAAATATCTTTTTGCATTTGAGATGATGCATTAGGTCTATCAGATGTTAAATAAGTAAAAACCTTAGAATCTCTTAATTTCTCTATTTCTTTAATAATTTCAATTCTTTCATTTCGAGCCATAATTACTCCTTTTTTTAATTACAAATCATTTATCTAAATATTTCGTCATTTTTTTAATAAATATTAACATTTTTATTACCGCCATATTTTCACAATTTTTAAAATAATAATAAAATATATTTTTTTTTAAAAAATATAGATATTTTGTTAATTTTATGTTGACAAAATACGATATAGCTATATAATATTAATATATCGTATTTAGGACAAATATATGTCAGGTTGTTATGGTGGATCAACAGAAGATCGGTATTTTGAACGAATTCTCAATGATTATCTTGATGAAGATGATGACGACGGCCTGGAACATGTTTCTGATGAAGATGAATCATCAATGTCCTATTTGACAGAGAAATTTTTATAGCGGGATAGTGTACTGGTAACACACCGGGCTCATAACCCGGAACATGCCGGTCCGAATCCGGCTCCCGCGAATCCGGCTCCCGCGAATCCGATGTTACTCACAGCATCGGAACTATCAGCATGTGGAATAGCATTTACTGAAATTCAAGGCTATTCCAGTTTTTTTAGGTTACCGGTTGCTTTACCCTCCCCCACGAGAGAAGTAACCGGCGGCCTTTTTTTCAAAAAGGAGGATGGGATGAAGTGCGGCGCATGTGAAAAACCTATTGAAACCGAATCAGTCCTCTTTGATAATGTCTATTGCCAGCAATGCTATGAAGACATTTTGGCAAATAGTGAAGATCCAATTATAAATATTTCAGATAAAGAATTAGAGACAAAGTAAATGAAGATTTATTCGGTATTGTTAATACCGATATTGACTAATTTTTTGGAGGTAAATATGAAAACAAATGAAAGGCTTTACATCGAAAAAAAATGTCAGGACCATGGAATAAAAATAAACGATACAATCAGCGATCAGGATGCGCTTGTAATGTTATATGAAAAAAACGTAAAAGAAAAAATCACAAATAAATCAATTTTCATTGAATGGAAATTGTCAAAAGACGGATTGCCTTATGAGACGGTTTGCGAAATGGAAAGGGAAATTTCAGCGCAATATCTTGCTGCAGTTGAAAAAGAGAAAGCCGATTCTATTTTATCTTTATGTTAAGGAGAAGACAATGAAAGGTTATCAATGGTTTTTACTTGTTTTGGTTTGCATTATTTTCTTTACGGGATTATTTATGTTTCCTGTCTTTTTCAAGTGAACGGCGGATAATATGACGATTAAAGTAAATCTTACTGATAAAGACATTGAAGAACTGGTCAGGACAAAAAAACTTGAATTGAATGTCGAAATGAAACTTGAAAAGTATTATCCCCCGCTAACTCGGGAAACAGTCAATAAAATAATTGGAATAAAGCCGGCTCCCAAAAGGAACCGGCAGAAAAACAACCCGGCGTTGCCGGAAAATAAATAAAAAAGGCCGAGTAATCGGCTCGGCCTGTTAAGGACAATCTATGGATAGACTACTTGAAAAAAAGTTAATTGTCAATGACTTTCTTGCTGTCAGGAAGAAAGTTGAAACCGCATTCGGTTCAATGATGCCTACAGACAAGAAAGACAAGATCGTTGAAAAAGCGATTTTTGCACAACTTGAATATCCTGCATGGGATATGGATAAGTGCATGGCATTCGGATATGAATGTATGTTGCAGGATACTATTACGGATTTGGAGGAATAAAATGAGTGGATTTAAGAAAGCGACAAAAAAACAAGCAAAATTAAGGTTAGCGGTTTTCGGACCGTCAGGATCAGGAAAAACCTTTTCAGCACTCAGGATTGCTAAAGGAATGAATGGGAAAACAGCCGTGATTGATTCAGAACGTGGATCCGCATCAAAGTATTCTGACAGGTTTGATTTTGATGTTTTAGAACTTCAACCATGTAATATTGATAATCTGGTAAAAGGAATCGGTGATGCTGAGGAAGCTGAATATAATATTCTGATTATAGACTCGTTAACCCATGCATGGCAGGAACTTCTCGAAGAGATAGATAAACTGGCTAATGCAAAATATAAGGGCAATTCGTGGGGTGCCTGGAATGAAGGTACACCAAAGCAAAAAAAACTTGTTAATGCCATTTTGAATTATAACGGGCATATAATTGCCACTATGAGATCTAAGACGGAATGGACTATTGAACAGACACAAAGTGGGAAAACAAAGCCGGTTCGTGTTGGCCTTGCGCCTGAACAGGGAAAAGGCATAGAATATGAATTCGATATGCTTATGGAAATCACTCCGGAGCATTTTGCAAATATCATTAAAGACAGAACCGGAATGTTCCAGGATCAGATAATCGAAAAACCAGATGAAAAGTTCGGGAAAAAACTTGTTGAATGGCTTAATTCCGGCGAAAAAGTTGAGATTCAGGAACAGAAAAAACCAGAGTCAAAACTTAATCCAGGTCTTCAAATGTATGTCGATAGTTTGAAGTCGTATATGGACACCTTTGAACTTCCGGAAGCGGCTTATACCAATCTTGAAAAGGAAATAACCGAAGAAAAAATCACAGAAAAGCGGCTTGATGAATACAAGGCTCAATGCGAAAAGTTTCCACTTAAGGCCAAGTATATGGCTACAGAGGAAGAAATTCTTTTGTTTCTTCACGGTTTAACAGAGATCGATATATCCGGAAATCAGGAACTTCTTAATAAATCAATCAATCTAGAAAAATCAATGAAGATTTCAAAATCACTTTTACAAAACTTGATTGAAGAATCAAAAACCTGCCCGAAGAAAGTTCCGGCTAAGTTAGGCATTGATAGCAATGAGAAGGCTCCAGAATTCGGCTTTGAGGCAAAAGAAGTTGAAGATAAGAGTTTACCGAAGGGGGTGTTATAATGTGTAAATTTTTTAGCGCGATCATAACAAAAGAAAATATTTATTTTGATTATGATCTGGATTCTCATGAAGACATAATAAAAAAATTCAATCTGGTTGAGGGTGAAATTCATCACGGCTTTAATTTTGTCAGAGTTGAATTAACCCCAAACGATGAAAATCTTTTCAATCATAATATGGATAATTGGTCATTGCATGTAGATCAAGATTATACTCCGGATTGGTTCAATCATGATCAAATAGAGGATGAAGTAAAAATTAAACTAAAAGAAGTGATTGAAAATCGTTTTGTTCTTGGAGAAATGAAAGAAATAAATCAAGGTAGATGGTTTATCGGCGGTTCGGCAAGTGTGAACTACATCCGCGGTTCGGCAAAAGTAGACTCCATCGGCGGTTCGGCAAGTGTGAACTACATCGGCGATTCGGCAAAAGTAGACTACATCGGCGATTCGGCAAAAGTAGACTACATCCGCGGTTCGGCAAGTGTGAACTACATCGGCGGTTCGGCAAAAGTAG